>JAHFTP010000081.1 GCA_023265495.1 Chlamydiota bacterium | reverse complement strand
TCAGCTTCTCTAAACGCCTCTTTTGCAGCATCAAAACTGCTTGCATTTCCAACTGCCGTAATAAAAGCCCCATAGGTAACTGCATTCGCTAACTGTTTTCTCTTTGCTTCTTCAAAAGCCCCTTGCGCAGCACCAAACTCTCCCGCATTTCCAGCTGCCGCAATAAAAGTATTATAGGTAACTTCATTCGCATATCCACGTGCTTTAGCTTCTTCAAAAGCCCCTCGCGCAGCACCAAACTCTCCCGCATTTCCAGCTGCCGTAATAAAAGCCCCATAGGTAACTGCATTCGCATATCCGAGTGCTTTAGCCTCTTCAAAGGCCTCTTGCGCAGTACCAAATTCTCCCACATTTCCAGCTGCCGTAATAAAAACCCCATAGGTAATCATATCCGCATATCCACGTACTTTAGCTTCTTTAAACGCCTCTTTTGCAGCATCAAAACTGCTTGCATTTCCAGTTGCCGTAATAAAAGCCCCATAGGTAACTGCATTCGCTAACTGTTTTCTCTTTGCTTCTTCAAAAGCCTCTTTTGCAGCACCAAACTCTTCCGCATTTCCAGCTGCTGTAATAAAAACAGTATAAACATGTGGAGAGTATTGTTGCATAGGAATACGGCAAAAAATGGAATGGATAAATTCAAATAAATCTCGTTCCTTTTTGTATTTATTAATGAACGCCTGCCATATATAAGAATCTAATTTCCCCCCTTTACACGCCTTTAAAATCAAGTGTAAAGTGTCATTAAACGAAGAGCTTTCCTGAATGGCTGTAGTCAATGGAAACCTATCTTTTCGGGGTAATGGCTCTTTCGATGACTGAGATTCTAATTCCTGACAAATTTTGTCTACCAATTCTCTATTAACAAGATCCCTCTCCAGAGACTCTCTCGTTGGAGACCCTTTTGTACCTTTAAAAACATCTCCTGTTCGACGACTTGTATCATTCTGTTGCGTCAAAATGGAGTATCGAGCAGAACTAGAAGAAGAGCTTGATGACGGGAGCACCTTTGTTCCGTCAGCAAAAGAACTTTTCGATCCTCTAGACTCCTCTAGAGAAGAAGAACTAAAAGGCAGTTTAGACGAGTCGGGCTCTTTTATAGGTCTCTCTTGACCAGTGTTCCTAGGTCTTGCAGCAGATAGGGAAATTGATGAAGTCATGATTCTCCTTAGTAAATTACTTTTAATATTATTAACATTGGTTATAACAAATCTTTAATATATTGTTAAGATTAAAAAAATATAATAATTTTTAACAATTTTAAATAAACTAAAGAACTGAAAGTTTGGAAACCAGAAATTTAAATCAGAGCCTCTCTGTACCGGACAAAAAATGGCCCATCTAAAACAACTAATTTATAGCATCTTAAGAATCCTGTCATCCAACGAAATTCCTCTGTTTCCCCCCAGCCTGAAGAGACTTTTTTGAGGACCTGCCATGAGACTTTAATGGAAAGGGGTTTTCAGCCTCCCGGACCATTCCTAACTTGTAAGACCAGAAATTGCCTTTATAGAAAAATCCTATAGACCTCCTGCATGCTATCTAACGTATGCATCAATGTAAAGCGCTCTAAAACCAGTTTCTTTGCATTCTCTCCAAAGTACTTTCGTAAAGAGGGATCCTGCGCAAGCAAGAGGATAGCTTCAGCTACTTTCTCAGGGGATCGGGGAGGGACAACAATTCCTGTAAAACCATCTATACAAACCTCGGGTAAGCCGCCGATAGAGGTGGTGATCATGGGCTTTGCTAAAAAGCCGGCTTGTAGACTAGCTTGAGAAATCCCTTCATTCGCTGTACTCAGAAGCGTAAAGATATCAAAGGAGGCTATCGCCGGGTAGGGATTTTCTAGGTGCCCTGTAAAACACAAAATATCGTCTACGCCAAAATCTTTTGCCATCCCTTTATAATCTTGGAAATAGCCACCACCGACGATCACAAAGCGCACTCTGCTATCTTGGCTTTTCACAATCTTAGCGGCAGCCATAAGGTCTTGGATTCCTTTCCACGACCTCACAAAACAAGCCGTCCCCACAAGAATCTGCTCCTCGTTTTGTAGTTGGTTTTTTCTAAACTGTTTTACTTCTGCCGGATTCACTTGCAGAGCCGATGGGCTAACACCTGTCGCTATACACCGTATTCTATCCAAAGAGATCCTAGCTTGGGAGGAGATCATAGGAATAATGCTCGATGAGGTAGTCACCACATAGTCTGCTAAGTATTTATACAAACACACGCTATTGAATCCCTTCTTGATATGGGTAGAAAGATGCCTTGTTCTGACAATTTTTTTAGCTGAGAGGCGCGCGGCGATCCCTCCTAGCCATGCATCTAAGGAAGAATGTGTATTCACGATATCGATCTGATGTTTTTTTATGATTTTTATAAGAGAAAATAGCGCTTGTAGCGACCTCTTCCTATAAAAGGGGATCTCATAGACAACAAACCCCTTTTCCCTGGCTTTAGCGACAAGCCCTCCCCCTGTAACCACTGCCATTATGACAGTAAATCCTCGCTCTCGCAGGCCTTCCGCTTCTCGTAAAATGCGTATCTCTTGTCCACCCCAGCCGTTAGAGCTCTCTGTATGTAAGATATTCATGTCAAAATTTCCTTATTTAACAAGCCAAGGATCCTTTTATGCCCTGAGGAAAAAGGGAGCTCTTCCAATGCAGCCCTTTTTTTCCAATGATAACCAGTAATTTCTATGGGATAGTCCAAAAGCCAAATGCTCGGCTGCAGCTCCACTTGGAAGTAGGTGTAGCTACAATGCACTTTAGAAAGATCTTTATGCCAGAGAGCATCTGCTGCAAAATGATTTTTTATGTACTCCTCTTGCTCTAGCTGTCCATCAAAAGAAGGAAATTGAAATAACCCGCCAAGAACCTTGCCCTCTTCCATTTGCTCCACTAAGACATACTCATTAGCTATAAGAATCACAACATGTTGAAAAATATACTGCGTTTGTTTTTTCTTCTTTTTGAAGGGAATCTGATCTACTTTCTCATTTTGAAAGGCCTGGCATCCATCTTGCAGAGGGCACCTAGTACATTGAGCTGTTTTGCCGCACAGGGTAGCTCCAAGCTCAATAAGTGCTTCCATGACAATCCAGGGGTCTTCATCGGGGAGCAGCCGCTCCGTTAGCTCCCTTAACTTCTTTTGGACAGCAGGCTTACCTATATCTTCTTCGACAAGGAAAAAACGACTTACCACCCTTGCCACGTTAGCATCGACAGCTGCCGCCTTTTGGTGAAAGGCAAAACTCATCACCGCCGCTGCTGTATAGGGCCCAAATCCCTTAACCTGTAAGAGCTTTTCGTAGGAATCCGGTATCTGGCCACCATACTGATGATGGAAGACTTTGGCGGCAAGGTGGAGGTTCCTGGCTCTATTATAGTACCCAAGTCCTTCCCAGGCTTTCATCACATCCTCTGCTTTTGCCATAGCGAGCGCTTCAATAGTCGGAAATTTTTTCATCCACCGACGGAAATAGTCTACCACTACCGACGCTCTCGTCTGCTGGAGCATGACCTCAGAGATCCATACCCTGTAAGGAGTAGGATCCTCTCTCCAAGGAAGTTTTCTTTTTTCAGCCAAAAACCAATCTATGATCTTTTTGCCTAAAGGCTGCGGCATTTTTTTCCCCTATGTACAAGTAATGGATAGGATACGGCATCCATAGAAAAATGCAAAAGCTTTTGTCTTTAGGCAGATACAGCTGTTGGCACACCTTTTGCATGAATACTGTGTACCAAAAGGAGGAAATCCTATGAAAGCCGATGTAGAAAAAGTTCCCCATGAGCTAAAGACCTCTATGGAAAAGGAGATCAGCCTCATGCGGGAAGTTCTCGCCAATATGCATGAGGAAGAATACGTCCTTAGCCGGCAAGATCAGCATGGGTGGAACCAAGTGATGCAAGATAGATTCATCTTGGTGCAAAAGCTCAGCGAGCTGAGACAGGCAAGAGCTAAATCCTTGAACACAACACATTTCCACCTTCCTAGCGAAAAAACAGAGGAAAATCAGGTGCAAAAGAGAGCTTTGCCTATCTGGGAAGAGATCCTCTGTGAAATAGGCTATCTTCTAGACCAAATCATGGCTTTGGTAGACAAAATCAATATGCAACAATCCAGGAATCAATCTCTTTTTGAAAAAAGTCAAAAAATGCCGATGGGCCATCCTTCTTTAGAAGCTCCCTATGAACAAAAGGAGAAAAAACAAAAAGCTATTGTTGCGACTTTCCCCTTGAAGCATCCATAATGAGGTTATGGAAACATCACATACAGACAAAAAGACTAAGGCGGCAGCACTGATCTATGGACCGGAAGCTCACCATATAGATCATCTGGTTCCTCTATGTTTTCTTCTTGATATCCCTTTATTTGTGACAGATGAAGATATTTTGCATAGCTGCAAAAACTTTTATCCCGCCTTCGATATTAGATATAAAAATGCTAACGAGATAGGACACCACCTCGTCCAAAATTTTTCTGTTATCTTCTCCTGCATGCCAAGAGATCTCTTTGATGAGATTTTTTTCTTCTCTCAAAAGCTACACGGTAAACGGCTCCATACCATCTGGTGCCCTCACGGCAATTCCGATAAGGGACATACCACCTACTATATGGAAGCACTGCGCAAAGAAAAAGTTGCTCTAGTCTATGGGGGAAAAATGATCGATTTCCTTAAAGAAAAAGACGCTTTTCGCCAGCTCATACGCCCCATCGAAATGGGCAATATAAGACTCCCGTTCTACAAAAAACACTTTCTCTTCTTTAAAGAGCTCTTACAAAAGCACAGTAAAAAAAAGCTGGTGGGCGGTGCAAAGACCATTTTGTATGCTCCTACCTGGCAAGACTATGAGAGCTCAAGCTCCTTTTTTGATGCGACAGAGCTGCTCATAAAAAATTTACCAAGCACGTTCCAGCTCATTATAAAAATACACCCTAACTTATTGCTCGGTAATTCTTATAAAGTACAATCCCTGCTTTGGAAATATGAAGAGCAAGATCGAGTCCTATTCCTTACCGATTTCCCCCCTATATATCCAATTTTAGACCTGGTCGACATCTATGTGGGGGATATGTCTTCCATCGGCTATGATTTTCTAAGTTTTGATAAGCCTCTCTATTTTTTTAATCAAAATGGAAAAAATCCTCAGGTAGATAAAGGCCTCTATTTATTTCGCTGTGGAAGATTTTTACAAAGGGAAGAGTATGCAAACTTCTATAACATGCTCCTCACTCACTATGAGCAAGATCGATCTCTTTTCTCCGACTTTAGAAAAGAAGTCTACACGTACACTTTCGGGACAGAAAAGGATTCTTCTTTGCTCAAAAAAGAAATAGAAGACTCGTACAACTGTTTCCCTGAGGATGATCTCAACTTTTTTTAACTGTAAAGCTGCTTTACCTCTATGACACGCAAATCTGTTGCTATACTCACCGGACCTGATACCTACTTAGATCACCTTGGCGTCCTCTGCGACATCAGCCAAATACCGCTGATTGTCACAGAAGAAAAAACCTACGCAGCAGCAAGGCATTTCTACCCCAGCCTTCCTGTCGTTTATATGCATCTGCAAGATCTCACTTTGGATTTTCTCTCTAGCCATTTCGACACTCTCTTTGAAAGCGGCAAATTCTGGCAGACGGAGCTTAAATCCCTTTTGCAACTTCTTTATCAAAAAAATATGCGTTTTGTTTTCTGTCCCCATGGAAACTCCGATAAGGGCTTTTCCTTAAAAAAGCATGCGGGACAAGATGTCTCTTTAGTCTATGGCGCGCATATGATCGACCTTCTCAAAGAAACGGGGGCCTTTGAGCAGATAGACCACCTTATACCTACAGGCAATTATCGATTGCCCTACTACAGAAAATACCAAGCCTTTTATGACAGACTCGCTAAAGAGCAAATAGGCATACACCTCGATCCACATAAAAAGACGATCCTCTACGCTCCAACGTGGAAAGATGGGGAAAATCCCACATCCTTTTTTAATGCATGCGAGACTATTATAGAGCAATTATCACCTACCTATAACCTTCTGATCAAACTCCACCCCTTCCTAGAAGAATTCCATCCTGCACATACGTATGCAATTATCGCTAAATATGAACACACCCACAAAAATGTCCTCTTCATTAGAGAGTTCCCTGCGATCTATCCACTCCTTGCCCTCACTGATATCTACCTAGGGGACTACTCATCGATAGGGTATGACTTTTTAGCCTTTAATAAGCCCATGTATTTTTTCCATGGAGCGCCTTCTCATGAAAAAAGGTCTCTTCTACACCCATGCGGAATAGCCATCCCTCCGGATAAGATGGATGCCCTTTTAGATTTCATTGATACAACTGCAGAAGAAAATGCGCTCTCCCTATCTTCCAAAAGAAAGGAGATCTACCAATATGCCTTTGGAAAAGAAACAAGCCTCAAAAAAATACAAAATATCATTACTGCAATTTCTTAGAATCCAGCCAATTCCCGAAGTAATGATCTCGTCCAGAACTGGCAATCAAACGTGTTTGCGTTCCGATAAAGACCTCAAAAAGAAAAGCTAAGCCCAGTATAAGAAACAAACAAAGGCAATGATCCGATCCCCCAATTCTTCCCGTGAAATGCGAGCCCCCCTAGGAAGTTGAAAAAACATGATTATACATCATTTATTTACAATGTGTTATGAAATTTACTACCACAAGTGCAATTTTTGTGTTAAATTTTGCACTATAGGTGCTAATATCTAATATATAGGAGACGCCTCATGCTTAAACGATTTTTTAAAGCTCCGGAGCAAAGCTATTTTCTTTTTGGCCCACGCGGCACGGGAAAGACAACCTGGCTTAAGGCTGCCTATCCGGATGCTCATTGGATAAATCTTCTAAATCCTGAATTATTTCGTTTCTTTTCCGCAGGTGCAGAAAGATTGTGCGCAATATTAGCAGAGCACCCTGAACGAAAAATCATCGTGATAGACGAGGTGCAGAAAGTACCGGAGATTCTCGACGTTGTACATACCTTGATAGAAGAGAAAAAGGGATACCAATTTATTATGACGGTCTCTAGTTCCAGAAAGCTCAAAAAAGAGGGGATCAATCTCCTCGGGGGAAGGGCGCTACTGAGATATATGCCCCCCTTTTTTGCAGCAGAGCTAGGACCTGCTTTTGACATTCATAAAAATCTACGACTAGGAATGCTTCCCATTGTTCTCGACGCCCCCCTGCCGCAAGAAGTTCTGCGCGCCTATGCAGGTATTTATCTCAAAGAAGAAGTACAAGCGGAAGGAGTTGTACGAAATGTGGGTGATTTTGCCAGATTTCTGGAGACGATGAGTTTCTCTCACGCATCCGTCATCAATACTTCTAACATAGCCAGAGAATGCCAAATAGCCAATAAAACCGTAGGTAGTTATCTCCTGATATTGGAAGATCTTCTGCTTTCTTTTCAATTGCAAGTATTTCGTAGAAAAGCCAAGAGAAGTCTTGTTACACATACGAAATTTTATTTTTTTGATTCGGGAGTGCACTATTCCATACGTCCTAAAAACCTCTACGACGTAGAAAGTGAAAAAGAAGGTGCTGCTTTAGAAGGTCTAGTAGCACAACATATTAGAGCTTGGAATACTGCTCAATTAGAAACATATCAACTTCATTTTTGGAGAACTAG
>JAHFTP010000080.1 GCA_023265495.1 Chlamydiota bacterium | reverse complement strand
TCAGTACTAGGGGAGAAGCGGTTGTAGAAGGGAGGCAATCCAAGCATTTGCTGCGAGGCGAAGTGCTGCTTTCCTCTCCTTGGCAAGAGCAGATCAAGCCTTCAGCCCTCGCCTGTTCTTCCCACATGAAGAAACTCTCTTCAGCAATTAGTTTAGCAAGGAAGGAGTTAATCCTTTTTATCCCTAAGGAAAAGGAAGAGCTACTTGCACCTCATCTTGGGGAACTTGATTTTATTTCTTCTACTTTGGAGCAGAGAGCCTCTCAGCTCGAATCGTTTATTTCTCACGAAACAGACATCAACAAAATACGATGGATGGAGATCTATAGAGAGCCCATGTCCAATGTTGTATTAACAGTGGCCCAACTCAACGTATCCGATCTTCTTTATGAACACTTATTTAAGCCGAGGAAGACAGCGATTCTCTGCAGCGCAACGCTCACCGCCCATAAAGGGTTTGCTTATTTTAGAAACAGGATGGGAATGGATGAAATGGCAGAGGATTTCCCTATTGCAGAGCTCATCTACCCCTCCCCTTTTGACTATAAAAATCGATGTTTATTCCTTGTTCCAAAAGATATTAGCTTCCCGACGGAGATATCTTTTACAGAGCAGGCGGCTAAGAAGATTTCTTCGATTATCCAAATCAGCGGAGGAAGCTGTCTGATTTTATTCACTTCGTATGAGATGCTGCTCTCTTGCTATTCTATGGTGACTAAAATGGAAGGGATGCATCAATACCCTCTTTTAAAACAAGGAGATGCCGCAAGACAGGTTCTTATTGATACGGTCAAATCAAAGGAAGGGCATGTTCTTTTTGCTACAGACTCTTTTTGGGAGGGGATAGATATTCCAGGAGAATATCTACGCAGTGTCGTGATTGTGAAGCTCCCATTCAAAGTTCCTTCAGATCCACTTTTTCAGGCGATATCAGAAGTATTTGAAAAAAAGGGGCTAGATCCTTTCAAAGAATATTCTCTTCCCCTGGCTCTTTTGAAATTTAAACAGGGATTTGGCAGGCTGATTCGAACAAAAGAAGATAGGGGGTGTGTAGTCTGTTTGGATAAAAGGATTATGACAAAGCCGTACGGCAGATCTTTTATCAAGAGCATACCCGCTTGCAGTGCTTTGTATGAAGATACAGATGTCATGCTTAAAGAAATGAAAAACTTTTTTATTAAGACCGGGGAGTGCCAGAGCGTTCCCGAACCAATTCATCGAACAAATGAAGCAACTTATCAGGCAGAATATCTGAAAGACCTCGGATAAAGGAGTGGGTTTTAAGTCTCTATTTTGTAGTAATGATTGGATTTATAAGAACGATCCGCAGGAATTTCACTTAGATGGACCGAAATTTGGGCATTATAGCGAAGGATCAAATCTTTAAATCCATCCTGAAGAGTTTGTAAAAGCTCAGTTCCTGTCTCCTGCAACTGATTAAGCGTACGCCCTTCAAGCAAAAGTACTTGTAAATACACAAATGCCCGACTTTCTCTCCCATCACCCACACAAAAATGCTCACAACAAATGGCTCTACTTTGACAACGAAAAAGCTCAGCGCCAGCCTTATTCACTAAAACTTCATGAAGTCGTGAAAACAGCACACGGAGATTATTCCCTGCCATATCAATATTTGCCGAGTATTCCAATCTTAGGTGAGGCATTCCCTTAATCCTACGCTATGACTCGACTTTAATAAAGAATTGCTTTCTTGTAAATGTTCACTTCCACAACGAAAAGGGGATATGAACAAAATGAACCTCTCCTTTTCATTAGGAGCTCAATAGCTGCTTATGGCGCTCGCTCTGACATAAAATCGATTATTTTTGGTTAAAAATGCTTTTTCTTTTGCATATACCTCAAATATATTGATGGATTGTACGTTGTCTTAACTGGATTTGTAAGAAAAACATGTCAGTATTTCTTACATGAAGTATTATTGAACGTTTGGATGTTTCTATCAAAACGTCCGGAAATGTGGAGCGTAGCGGGATCGAACCGCTGACCTCAACAATGCCATTGTTGCGCTCTACCAACTGAGCTAACGCCCCGGATTTCTAAGGACGCTTAAGAGGATAAGAGAACAAAACAAAAACTGCAATGGTTTGAGAGGTGAATTTTTTTTTACCTATTTTACGCAGGTTGAGAATTAAGCCGTCTCCATCCTACAATGAAATCAAAAAGGGAGCAATTATGGGACATTTTACTCACGTAAGCCTATCTCCTGCCGATCCCATTTTAGGGCTTATGGCTGCCTTTCATGCTGATCCAAGGCCTAAGAAGGTGAATTTAGGGATTGGTGTTTATAAGACAGAGGATTTATCAACACCCATCTTATCTTGTGTGAAGGAAGCGGAACGCCATCTTTTGGAAAGGGAGGAAACAAAAGAATATTTTCCCATCGAAGGGAGCCAGGAGTTTTTAGAGCTCGTTGCTGAGCTGGTCTTAGGGAAGGAGCTTTGGTCTAGCAAAAAGGCAAACCTATCGCTCTTTCAGACACTAGGCGGAACAGGGGGCTTGCGCCTTGCTGGCGATTTTTTGAAAGAAGAAGTCGGATCGACCATCTATATCTCTGAGCCGAGCTGGCCCAACCACAGAGCGGTATTTACTCAATGTGGGCTCTGTGTCTACTCTTATCCTTACTACGACAGCAAGGAAAATAGATTGGAGTTTGACGCATGTTACGAGGCTCTTAAAAAACTCCCTTCCGGCTCTATCATTGTCTTGCATGCCTGTTGTCATAACCCGAGCGGAGCTGATTTACATCAGGCGCAGTGGGCTCTACTTGCCGATCTTTGTGTGGAAAAGGGATTTATTCCCTTTTTTGATGCGGCCTACATAGGCTTTGGAGATGGACTCAAACAAGACGTCAAGGCAATTGAGCTGTTCGTAAATAAAGGCTTAGAAGTGATTGTAGCTGTTTCCTTCTCTAAAAACTTTTCTCTCTATTCTGAGAGAATAGGAGCTTTATTATTTTTAACAGATTCTAAGCAAACGGCAGAACGCGTCACAAGCAAGGTAAAGGTGCTTATAAGACGCAGCTACTCAAACCCCCCACGCCACGGAGCCTCCGTGGTAGCGCAGATTTTACAAGACTCCTCTCTTCGCACTTTATGGGAGCTGGAACTATCGGAGATGAGAAGGAGGATTGGTGAGGTGAGAGAAGAATTTGTAGAAGCGCTCAGAGAAAAAGTGGATAAGAAAAAATATGGGTACCTGCTCCAAAGTAAAGGGCTATTTACCTACTGCGCCCTAGATAAAAAACAGGTAGACAAGATGATACAAAATTATGGTATCTACTTGACTTCTGATGGAAGAATCAACATCGCAGGGCTTAATGCCAAGAATATCGATTATGTAGTCGATGCAATAGCTACTGCTACGAGGGGACAATGAGAAGAGTAACCTATTTCCCTTATCTAGTGCTTCTGACTTTTCTGTTTTTTCTGTTAAGTCTTCCGGATCTGTATACAAAAAAAGTAAGACACTGCGTTATCGCATCTGTCTCCCCCCCGTGGGCTCTTTTTTCTACTGTAAAGAATTCGGCAATGAGTTTTCTTACTTTGCCGACCATTCATCAACATAAGTCCTTAGACAGTAAACAGAAAAATCAAGAACTCGAAAGAGAGAATAGTCAGCTACTCTCCCAGCTAGATAACATGAGAGAATGGCTACTCAATGAAGATAGGATCGAAGAGCAGCTTACACGGCTAAAGGCGCTGGCTACCAAAGAAGAGCAAGATCCCTTTTGGAAAAGTTTTTTTCAAAGAAGGATTAAAGAAACACTACATGTCCTTCAATTACACATCAAATCCCTTCCTGCAAAGGTAGTCTATCGAGAGCCCTCCTCTTGGAGTAGTTTCCTTTGGATTAATGTAGGAGAAAGCAGTAATAGGGCTCTCGGTAAAATTGTCATCGCTAAAAATAGCCCTGTAGTTATTGGCAATGCTTTAGTCGGCCTAGTGGAAGATGTCTATACATCCTCTTCTCGTGTCAGGCTCATTACGGATTCCAACCTCGTTCCTTCTGTTAGAGTGGCTCGAGGATATCAGCAGAATCAGCTCTTATTGGGGCAGATAGAGACTCTTTCTTACATGTTAGAGAAAAGAAAAGATCTATTTGCTTCTCCTCAGGAGGAACAAATTGTTTTAGACTCTTTACATAGGCTGCAAGCAAAGCTTAAAAGTACAGATAGAGATCTATACTTAGCCAAAGGAGAGCTCCACGGTAGTAGTAATCCTCTGTGGAGATCGAGAACAAATAGGCTGCATGGAATAGGATTTAATTACGACTTTGCAGATGAAGAAGGTCCGTCCAGAGATCTTCGCACAGGAAAACCCTCACAGGGATTGCACCATGGAGATGGCCTTGCTATCATCCAAAAGGGAGATGTCCTCATTACAACAGGATTAGATGGGATATTTCCCGCAGGCCTGCAAGTAGCCTACATCACTCATGTAGACAACTTAAGAGAGGGCGCTTGCTCCTACGAGATTGAAGCCAAGTCTGTGGTAGAGTCGTTACATGATCTATCCCTTGTTTCTGTTCTTCCTCCGACTGAATTTGCCAAGTGAAATAATTTGACTCTATTTTATGGCAAGCGATACATTGACTTCTGTCGTAACTGCTTAACTAAGGGGTTAGTAATGAAAAAAAATCTATTGTTTGTGCTAGCAACACTCATGACTTTGAACTTAGTAACTGTATATGCGGGTGAAGAGCAAGAGCCTACATCATCATCTTCAGGATGTGGTTGTGGTGGAGAGTCCCAAGGCAAGTAAGAACTCAAGACTTATTTGCTGTTTTACGAAGTTATCAGCCCCATCAAGATATTGGTGGGGCTTTTTCTTGAAGTAGGAGAACAGCCCATTGGATCAACATTCTTCTCTCTCAGAATTCTGGGCCATTCCCATTAAAGATCTCTATGGCTTTGTGGGCTCTAAGGAAGAGGGCCTTTCCACAGCAGAGGCAGAAGAGAGAATAAAAACGTTAAAGAGCATTTCAGCAAAGTACGATAAACACAGGCGCATCGCTTTTCTCCTCTTTTCGCAGTTCACATCCCCCTTAGTTTTAATTCTTATATTTGCATCGACTTTGTCCTATTTTTTACATGATCGGGTGGGTGCTGATATCATTTTATCTATTGTGTTGATCAGTGGATTATTAGGATTCTTTCAGGAAAAAAATGCCTCCGACATCATGACTAAGTTATTGCAGCTCGTTCAGATAAAGGTGAACGTCATACGAGATGGTAAGGAGGTAGAAGTTTTAAGACATCGCGTTGTTCCGGGAGATGTGCTCATTTTGCGGGCAGGAGATAGTATTCCTGCCGATTGTCGCATACTAGAGGATAAAGACCTATTCGTGGATGAATCTTCCCTCACCGGAGAGAGCTTTGCTGTCGAAAAAAGTGGGGCATCAAACGAGAGAATAAAAAACGTTGTGTTTATGGGAAGCCATGTTGTCAGCGGCAGTGCAAAGGCCTTGGTTGTGCTTGTCGAAGACAAAACCTATTTTGGACATGTGATAAGAAGGCTTAAACTAGCCGCCCCTCCGGGTGCGTTTGAAGTGGGCATACGACATTTCGGCTATTTGCTCGTATGGATGACTTCTCTTTTTGCTGTGGGTATCTTTGCCTTTAATGCCATGCTGCATAGGCCTATTTTGGAGTCTTTTCTGTTTGCACTCGCCCTAGCTATAGGATTTACTCCGCAGCTTCTTCCTGCGATTATAACGATTAATTTGTCTAAGGGGGCAAGAGAAATGGCCCGGCGCCATGTAGTGGTAAAAAAGCTCTCCTCCATAGAAAATTTTGGCAGCATGGATGTGTTTTGCTCAGATAAAACAGGGACTCTCACCGAGGGAGTGATTAAACTCTATTCTGTCATTGATGCAGAAGGAAAAGATAAACCAAAATGCCATCTGCTTGCCTATCTTAACGCCTTCTTTCAGACGGGATACAAAAACCCGATTGACCAAGCTATCATAGAGGAAAATAGGCAAGATATATCTTTATGGAAGAAGCTCGATGAAATTCCCTACGACTTTACCAGGAGAAGACTGAGTCTCTTAGCCAAAAAAGAAAAAGAAGTTTTCCTGATCACAAAAGGAGCTTTTGAAAGTGTGCTCGCCTGTTGCAGTAAAGTAGAAAACTCTTCAGGACAACTATGCGATATCACAGAAAAAAAACAGCAGTTGGAAGAACTATTTTCTAGTTGGAGCACGAAGGGATTTCGAGTCCTGGCCATAGCCTATAAGCCTTTTGTAAATGGATCCACAAAAGAGATTTTTTCTAAAGATGACGAGAAGGGAATGATTTTTTTAGGGTTTTTACTTTTCTATGATCCTATCAAGCCGGGTGTTCGAGAAGTGATTCAAGAGCTGAAACATGTAGGAGTTCATCTCAAAGTTCTCACGGGAGATAACTACTTGGTTGCCAAGTATGTTGCAGAAGAGATAGGACTGTCTCATAGCAACGTCCTAAGAGGCTGTGACTTTAAAAAACTATCGCAAGAGGAGTTGCTTCAAAAGGTAGAATCAATAGATGTATTTGCCGAAGTAGAACCTCATGAAAAGGAGGCGATCATCCTCGCGCTGAAGCATAAAAAACATATCGTAGGTTTCCTTGGAGATGGGATCAATGACACGATGGGGCTCCATGTAGCAGATGTGAGCGTCTCTGTAGACTCCGCGGCTGATGTAACTAAAGAAATAGCAGACATCGTCCTTCTAAAAAAAGATCTCTCTGTATTATTGCGAGGCATAAAGGAAGGCAGAAAAACTTTTGCCAATACGATCAAGTACATCTTTATGGCAACAAGCGCCAATTTTGGGAATATGTTCAGCATGGCAGGCGTTTCTTTAATAATTAACTTTCTTCCCTTGCTGCCCAAACAGGTGCTGCTCACCAATTTATTTACCGACTTTCCTGAGATGACCATTGCAACAGATAACGTGGATAGAGAGATGATCCATAAACCCTTTTCCTGGGATATGCGCTTTTTAAAGCGGTTTATGATCGTATTTGGACTTATCAGCTCTTTCTTTGATTATTGTACATTTGGAGTGTTGTTATTTATTCTGAAAGCTTCTGTAGTGGAGTTCAGAACCGCCTGGTTTTTAGAGTCCGTACTGTCTGCTTCACTCATCACCCTTCTCATACGTACGCGAAAAGTATTTTATAAAAGCATCCCCGGCCGCAAATTGCTTTTTGCTGTGATCGGAACAAACCTCTTTGTAGTTATTCTTCCCTGGACTTTTTTCAATCAATACTTCGATTTCACCCCACTGCCCCAAGTGTATTATTGGACAATAGGGGGGATTGTTCTATGTTATATGGCCGCTGTAGAAATGGCTAAGAAGTGGTTCTATCGTCATATGGAAATCGGAAGAGGAAAGTCAGGGTGAATCTGTAATAGAAATTCATCGATGGGATAGCAGAGAACATTTTTTTCCTTATATCTATGCTTTCCTCGATAGAGAAGTATTGCTGTAGCTTCCGGATAATCCTCTAAGAAGATTTCAAGGCTTCTTAAGTCTTGTGGATACACTGTAGATCCATTTTTTACTTCTATAGCAAGAAAACAATCCGGCCCTGAGACAATAAAATCCACTTCTACTCCGGAACTAGTTCTCCAAAAATGAAGTTGATATGTTTCTAATTGAG
>JAHFTP010000079.1 GCA_023265495.1 Chlamydiota bacterium | reverse complement strand
AGAAAGGCTAAAAGCATTTTTAGGATTGGCCTAAATCTAATTCGCCAAATCCTATTTAGGCTGGTGGAAAACCTCTGTCCTTCGTTGTCCATTTTACCATATTTTAACGACTTAAAACCAGGGGGCTTCTCTATATGAAATCATTTTTTGTTGTGTACAAAGAAAAAACTCTATTTTATTGATCCTAACTTGCTTATAGTTAGATATATATGTAATTTTTTGCTATAGAATTATCTGCAAGAAACTGTCATTTTTTGACAGTTTCTTGCAGATAATTCTATTTAATGAAAGCACCTTTCTGAAAGGTGACTGGAATTCCTCTGCAGCAGGAGACTATCCACGAAATATAGATTTTGAGCAATTTTTCCGTTGTAGAAACGGGAGCGGAGATAAATAGATATTTGTCAGAGAAGGAAACTCAACTTTGCAACTTTTAGCAGCCTAGCTCAAGCTGCTAAAAGTTGCAAAGTTGAGAAAATGGGAAAAGCTCTTTTGTTTTAATAATATATAAGATAAAAAATTCGGTTTTTTATTTATTTATCATCTTTTTTGTTTTTACAAAATAATCACGAGTGGTATGGATTAATTAAAACAAAAAAGTGTTTTACTATGAGATGTTTTCCATTTCAAATTGTTGGCTTTGCTTCCGCCCTTATTATTTGTCTATTTGCTTCTTGCAATAAACCGCAGCAAAAACCACTTGCTCCCTTTTCAGTTTCCGCTATGCATGTAGTGCCTATGACGATACCTGCCGACTTGCAATATATTGGTGTGGGAGAAAGCTCTCATATTGTCGAACTCAGAGCCCGAGTAGAGGGGTATTTAACCAATATCGCGTATCAAGAAGGATCTCTTGTACATAACGGAGATTTAATGTTTGTTTTAGATCAGCGCCCCTTTGTCGCCTCTCTAGATATGGCAAAAGGGGAACTAGCGAGGCAAAAAGCTCTGCTTTGGAATGCACAGCAGATGAAAAAAAGAATGGTTCCTCTCTATGAAAAGAATGCAGTTAGCCAAAGAGACTTAGATAATGCTATTGCAGAAGAATTAGCAGCCAATGCAGATGTGATGACTGCTCAGGCAAAAGTAGAACAAGCAGAGTTGAACTTGGGATTTGCTTCTATCACGGCGCCTGTTACCGGCATGGCAAGCAGGGCTATTTTTCGAGAAGGAGCATTGATTTCCCCAGGACCTAATAGTCTTCTCACGAATATTTATGTGATAGATCCCATTTGGATCAACTTTAGCGTATCTGAAGGAGATATATTAAAAGCTAGAGATGAAGCCGCAAGGAACTTATTTAAATACCCAGAAAATATGGCCTTTACTATTGAAGTCATCTTAGCAGATGGGACCGTGATGCCGGCAAAAGGCACAGTGAACTTTGTCGATCCTGCTTTGCAGCAAAGTACAGGAACCATGTTGGTACGAGCCATATTAGCTAATTCTAAGGGGTGGGTAAGACCGGGACAATTTGTTCGCGTCATCATAAAGGGTGCCACAAGGCCGGGAGCTATTATCGTGCCGCAAACGGCCGTGATGCAAGGACAAAACGGCATTTTTGTCTACGTGGTCAATACGCAAGGAGAGGCTGAAATCCGCCCCGTTGAAGTGGGAGACTGGTATTTGGACTATTGGATCATCCAGTCCGGACTAAAGGAGGGAGATGTGGTGATAACGGAAGGGGGCAGCAGAGTTCAAAACAAGATGCCGGTAACGATCAAAACGTGGGTTCCTATCGCCCCTTCTAACAATGGACCTCAGGGGCAAGATCTGTTATGATATCTCGCTTCTTCATCAATCATCCGATCTTTGCTAGCGTCATATCGATATTGATTGTTTTTGCGGGATTTGTTGCCATGCGAGTCTTGCCCATCGAACAATACCCAAACATTACCCCGCCCCTCATTCAGGTGACTACAAGCTATAATGGAGCTAACGCAGATACCATGGCCAATGATGTGGCCTCCCCTTTGGAACAACAGATCCTCGGCGTCGAGGATATGATTTACATGTATTCGCAAAACTCAGCGACGGGCAACATGACCCTCGATGTCTATTTTGCTATTGGCAGCGATGCAAACATGGATCAGGTTAACGTGCAGAACCTAGTCAGCCAGGCCATGTCGCAGCTGCCGACGACCGTACAACAAGAAGGGGTTATTATCAACAAACAGACTCCTAACATTCTTCTTGTCGTGGCGCTACAATCTCCTGATGGCACCTATGATCAAGAGTTTATTAGCAACTATGCCAGTATCAATGTGGTTAATGAGTTGGAATTACTCCCTGGCATCAGCCAAATTAACGTAATAGGCCAAAGAAACTACTCAATGAGGATTTGGCTGAGGCCCGATCTGATGGCGCAGCTGGGCATTTCCACAAATGATATTGTCCTGGCAGTCCAAGAGCAAAATCAAGATTTCGGCTTAGGGCAGCTTGGACAAGCTCCCAATATCCACCCCGTGACATTAACTGTGCCGATGACAACGCAAGGACGTCTGAGCACGGTGGAGGAGTTTGAAAATATCGTCCTCCGCGCGGACCTGAGTGGGGCCATAGTCCTATTAAAAGATGTCGCCCAAATAAACCTGGGAGCTCAAGATTATACGGTCGACGGGAGCATAGACACCAAACCGACTATCAATCTAGCTATCTATCAGGAATATGGAGCCAATGCTCTTGATGTAGCCAATTCCATTCGCGCTACGATGGAAAAAATTTCAAAAAATTTTCCCAAGGGCATTGACTATACGATCCCCTACGACACGACACTGTTCATTAAATCGTCGATTGCTGAAGTAGTGCGAACCATGTTTGAAGCAGCGCTGCTTGTGATGCTTGTTGTCTTCATCTTTTTACAGAATTTGCGCGCTACTTTGATCCCTGTTATTGCTCTTGTCGTTTCTATCATTGGAACCTTTGCTGGAATGTATCTTCTTCACTTTTCGATTAATACGCTCACTCTATTTGGTATGGTGCTGGCTATCGGGATTGTGGTAGATGATGCGATAGTTGTTGTAGAGAACGTAGAGAGAAATTTGCGTACATTAAAACTCTCTCCAAAGGATGCGGCAATAAAAGCAATGCAGGAGGTTACAGGCCCCGTCATTGCTATTGTTTTTGTTCTTTGCGCGGTCTTTATCCCGGTCGCCTTTTTGGGAGGTATTGCCGGGCAGCTATATAAGCAATTTGCTATAACTATTGCCATCTCCGTATTTTTCTCCGGGCTAGTGGCACTAACCTTAAGTCCTGCCCTTGCTGCTCTGTTATTAAAGCCAAAGGAAAAAGAAAATAAGGTGGCCATACAATTTAATAAAGGATTAGAGCACCTCACAAAAAACTATTTGCAAGCCGTTTCTTTTCTTATTCGCTCAAAAACAATTTGTTTCACCATTTTCTTCTGCATTCTTGGTACTTTAGGTTATTTTTTCGTAATCACTCCTAAGAGTTTTGTCCCAAATGAGGATCAGGGATATATCATAGCCATTGCTAATCTGCCTGACGCTGCAAGCCTCGATAGAACAGCCTATGTAGATAATCAAATAAGTGAGATAGCAAACAAACATCCTGGAGTAGAAAGAGTCATCTCTTTTACAGGATTTAGCTTAATTGAAAGCTTGGATAGAACGACAATCGGCACCAACTTCATTATGCTCAAAGATTGGAAGTATCGCAAAGACAAGTCTTTACAAGCACAGCAGATCTTGAAAGATCTTACTGTTTCCATGAGAGAAATACAGGATGCTTCCGTTTTTTTAGTGTCGCCACCAGCAATCCAAGGGCTGGGAACGATAGGTGGTTTTGAATTTTGGATTGAAAATAGAGGGGACGGCGGAGATAAGGCCTTAGAGGAGGCTATAGAAACATTTATCCTCAAAGCAAAAGAGAGGCCGGAGCTGACTCCTCTGATTACGACGGCGCAATTTAATAATTTGCAATTTTATGTCGACTTGGATCGGTATAAGGCCAGAGCTCTTGGCGTTTCTATCGCTGATGTCTATCAAGCCCTGCAAACGCTGCTTGGCTCTGTGTATGTGAACAACTTTAATAAATTTGGAAGGGTCTACCAGGTTATTGTCCAAGCACAGCCGCAGTACAGAGAACGTTTAGCCAATATTGGAGATATGTATGTGCGTTCTTCCAATAACCAGATGGTTCCATTAAACTCCTTGCTTTCGATCACGCCAACAAAGGGGTCGAACCTCGTCAGCCGCTTTAATGATTTTCGAGCAGCAGAGATTATGGGAAGTCCTGCGCCAGGCTACACAACAGGACAAGCGATTTTAGCTATGGAAGAAGTGGCAGAGGAAGTCCTCTCCGGCGATATGCACTATGGATGGAGTGGACAGGCTTATCAAGAAATTGCAACGGGGGGGGCCTCCTCTATCGTTTTAGTTGCGGGACTCATCATGGTTTTTTTAATTCTCTCCGCTCTCTATGAACGGTGGTCGCTGCCTTTTGCTGTACTCATGGCTGTTCCCTTTGGTGCTTTTGGTGCTTTTGTCGCCATATGGCTCAAACACATGTCCAATGATGTGTATTTCCAAATAGGCCTTGTGACGTTAATTGCTCTTTCTGCAAAGAATGCGATATTAATCGTTGAGTTTGCTGTAGACAAACATAAGGAGGGGATGCCCATAATGGAGGCTGCAATAGAGGCTGCAAGGCTCCGTTTCCGAGCTATTATCATGACGTCGCTCACATTTATTTTTGGTGTTGTTCCGTTGATTGTCAGCTCCGGAGCCGGCGCTGCGAGTAGACACTCTGTGGGGATAGGCGTATTCGGAGGTATGATCGCAGCCACCATTTTAGCTGTGCTCTTCGTTCCTTTCTTCTTTAAAATCTTATTTAAACCTCCCAAGGATAAAGGAGAAAAATGAAGAAGATTTTGCTAACCTTTCTCTTTTTATCCTCCTGCACCATGCATCCTAAGTATACAAGGCCGGATACACCTATGGCTTCGTCCTGGCGCATTCCAACGGACGCAGCACAAGAGTACTCTAATGTGAACTGGTGGAAGCAGTTTGGAGACCCTGTCTTAGATGAACTTATTAACGAAGCCCTTGCCCATAACCAAAACTTGATTGCTGCTATGTACAATGTGGACGCCTTTGCAGCGCAGCTGGGGATTGCTCGTTCGTATCTCTACCCGCAACTGAGTGGAGCAGCATCGGGAGGAAGGGAAAAAACGTCTACCACGCAGCAGCCGATATTTATAGGAACAAATCCTTATATAGATTCGTATACTCTCTTGTTAAATGCCTCCTATCAAGTAGATCTGTGGGGACAGTATCGCAGCGGTGTAGAGGTAGCAAGAGCTAACCTCCTTTCTCAAGTAGAGACCAGACGAACTGTTGTTTTGTCTCTTGTTGGATCTGTAGCTTCTTCTTATGTTTTGCTCAGACAATATGATAAACAGCTAGAAATTGCACGGGCAACTCTGCAAGACTACAATGATGCGCTTGTCATAGCAAAAACGCGTTTTGAGCTAGGGCTCACCTCTGATATGGAAGTGCAGCAAGCAACATCAGAAGTAGAATATGCTCAGGTACAAGCAGATAACGTACAGATCTCTATTGCTCTTACGGAAGATTTGCTCTCTATCTTGATTGGCAAGCCTCCTTCTTCTATCCCAAGAGGAAAAATCTTAGATGAGATCGTGATGCCTCCCGAGGTGCCTGCAGCCCTTCCCTCTGAGGTATTAAACCAAAGGCCGGATATCCTTGCTGCAGAACAAAATCTTATTGCTGCCAATGCGCAAATTGGCGTTGCAAAGGCAGCCTTCTTCCCTCAAATATCCCTTACAGGAGCCTATGGAGCCGAAAGTTCACAGCTGCATAACCTCCTTACCGGGCCTTCTAATGTGTGGAGCTACGGACTTAACCTCATGCAAGAGATATTCACGGGAGGATATCTGACAAGCAACCTAAAACTTACCAAAGCAGAAAAATCTGCTCTGATTTATACGTACGAGTCCACGGTGCTCAACGCATTTAAAGAGGTGAATGACGCTCTCATCTCTCATAAGATATCTCAAGATATTGTGACTGTGCAAAAAGAAAGAGTAGGCACCCTTTCTGTTTATTTGACCTTATCTAATGCGCGCTATCAAGAAGGACTTACAGATTACTTGGACTTTTTAGATGCAGAAAGACAGCTCTTTGACGCGGAGCTCGATTATGCCTCTGCTCAAGGCAATGTCTTTTTAACGCTTATTGATATCTACACATCCCTCGGCGGCGGATGGGTCGTGGAAGCGGATAAGTATTCTGAAAGCACATATAACAAATAAGCTGTCTTTTTCTCCTTGTATTTTTGATCGCATTTGCTATATTGAGTAAAATCAAAAGCTTAAGGCCGATGTGAATCCTTCTCGTCTTATACTTAAATCTGGTCCTACTTTCGAGGGATTTTCTCCCTCCTGGCAGAGAGGAGATTTTTTTGGTGAAGTAGTATTCACAACTGGCATGACCGGGTATGTGGAATCGTTAACGGATCCTTCCTTTGCCGGGCAAATTCTTGTTTTTACTTTTCCCCTTATTGGCAATTATGGCGTTCCGGAACCGTCTTTTTGGGAGTCGAAAAAAATCCAAGTCAGCGGTGTGATTGTAGCCGAGCTCTGTACCCACCCAAGCCATTTCCAAAGTAGATGTTCTTTGCTGCAGTGGCTGCAAGAGCAAAAGATCCCACTCATGACTGCTGTAGATACAAGGGCCCTTACAATCCATCTGAGGACAAAAGGAACTGCGCTGGGTGTCATAACGCCAAGCAGGGAACAAATGCCCGCATTTGTGGAGGAAAGTGCCGTCCACTTCGTTTCTTCTGTCAGCTGCAAAGAGCCCATACTTTATGGAAAAGGGAAAAAGAGAGTCATTGCAGTGGACTGCGGCATGAAGGAAAATATCATGAGACATCTTCTGCAATTTCCTATAGAAGTGAAACGTGTTCCTTATGACTATGACTATACAAATGAAGACTATGATGGGATCTTCATCTCCAATGGACCGGGAGACCCCATGCAAAATAAAGAGACGATCGCCGTACTGCAAAAGGCGATGCGTAAAACAAAACCGATTTTTGGGATCTGTTTAGGTGCGCAGATGTTAGCTTTAAGCATCGGCGCTAGGACGTATAAGCTTCACTTTGGACATAGAGGACACAACCAGCCCTGCATCGACACCAAAACAAAGAAATGTTATTTGACGTCACAAAATCATGGGTATGCAGTGGATGAAGGAAGTCTGCCCGGTGGGTGGGAAGTGTCGTGGCGCAATCTCAACGATCAGACAATAGAGGGCATTGCCCATAAGGACCTCCCTTTTTTTGCTGTGCAATTTCACCCGGAGGCAGCTCCGGGTCCTACAGACAGCGTGGGGCTATTTAAAACATTTTATCAGATGTTGTAATGGAAAAAAAAGAACAGCAAACAAAAGCTAAGAAAATCCTCCTTCTAGGCTCTGGAGGGCTGCGTATTGGTCAGGCGGGCGAGTTTGACTATTCGGGGTCGCAAGCGATCAAAGCGATTAAAGAAGAGGGCCACAGCTGCATTTTGGTCAACCCCAACATAGCTACCGTGCAGACAGACGCTCAGATGGCAGATGTTGTCTATTTGCAACCTCTGACCGTCCCTTTTATCACGCGTATTATTGAGAAGGAAAGGCCTGATGCTATTTTGCTCGGGTTTGGTGGACAGACGGCATTAAATCTCGGATTAAAACTCGATGAGATGGGTTTCTTAAAAAAGCACAAGGTGCAAGTACTCGGAACGTCTGTTGCCTCCATCCGGCTAACAGAAGACAGGGAATTATTTAAAACACACTTA
>JAHFTP010000078.1:5898-7939 GCA_023265495.1 Chlamydiota bacterium | reverse complement strand
AAAGAAGATTTGCTCTCTGAAGAAGATGAGCCTAAAGACAGCCTGTATGAAATGGCCAAAGAAATGGTTGTAGACACAAAAAATGCATCGACTACCTATCTGCAGAGGAAACTCAAAATTGGCTATGCCAGAGCCGCATCGCTTATGGACGAGCTAGAGCAAAAAGGGATCATAGGCCCGCAGGAAGGCAGCAAGCCAAGGCGCATTCTTATAGAAGAAAAAGAAAGAACCTCTGCAGACAAAAAAAGCCTATTTTCCAGTGAGGAGGAATCTTTTATAGATTAAGGGATCATGCGAAAAACACATACCATTTCTAAAGAGCAAAAACTAAAATTAGAGCTGTCGCTCATTCCCAGGCTGCGTTTGATGGGAATGATCATGCTCCTATTTAGCATTATCTCTCTCTCGTACGCCTTCCTCTACCAGAGCGCTCCCCAAGACGATGGGATCGTCACAGTAGAGGAGATAACAGGCTCTTCCGGCCTCACCGTCGTCTCTACTGAAAGCTCAGATGATGCGAACTTCTCCCCTCATGATTACATGAATTTCTTTGCCGTCTCCTTACTATTCACCGGGATAGGGATTGCATGCCTTCTCACTGCCTGGAAAAAAAACAAGCAAACAAGGCCCTTTTTGCACTAAAAAATTGCAATATATTTTCTTCTCATGCTTAAAAGAGGAAGAGAAGAAACGTGCGAGGAGCTGCCCTTTTATGAAGACAAGCAAAAGAAAAGTCTTTTTAGTTGACGGCTCCAAAGATTTTTTAAAAAAGTATAAGCAAAGCAAGGAAGCTTCCTCCTACCACATAGAAACAGCCTCCTCCGGGAAAGAGTGTTTAGAAAAAATCAAGCAGTTTCAGCCGGAGCTTGTCGTGATAGAATTCATGCTTCCCGGCATGCACGCCTTAGAAATCCTCAAAATCATACGCGACGCTCCGATGATGAAAAAGATCGGAGTCATCATCACCTCCTACAATGGAATGATCCAAAATTACCATGCAGCCATCAAACTCGGAGCCAACTACTACCTAGAAAAGCCCTTCACCCCAAAGAGCCTCTTTAGACTCATAGATCGATTCTTTGCTTCCCACTTACAGCCTGACCCCTTCCCCATGACACACCATCCAAGCATTCCGGACGAAGACCCTTCCCTTGTAGAGCCTAAATATTCCTCCTACATTAAATTCTGGGGAAGTAGAGGATCTAATCCTGTTTCCGGTGCAGAATATGTCCGCTTTGGGGGAAATACTTGCTGTCTCGAGTTAAAGAGCAAAAATAACAGAGTCATTATTGATGCGGGCACAGGGATTAGAGGCCTTGGCAACCTCATCCAAGATGCAGCAAACACAAAACATCACATCTTCTTTAGCCACACACATTGGGACCATCTCCTCGGCTTCCCTTTTTTCTCCCCCATTTATAACCCGAGCAGCGAGATCCATCTCTGGGCGCCGGTAGGCTTTGAGAAAAGCACAAAAGAACTTTTCACTGATATGCTCACCTATGCCTATTTCCCTGTGGAGCTAAGCGATATCCGCTCCAAAATCATCTTCAAAGATCTTAGGGATTCAGACTCGATTACCATTGGAGATATCACCATCAAAACACACTATGCATTCCACCCCGGAGCTACCCTGTGTTTTAAGATAGAAATGTCAGGCAAAACCTTTGGGTATGTTACAGACAATGAATTCCTCATGGGCTTCACCCAAAACATAAAAACGCTAAAGAAAAAGCAAGACTTGCTCTTCCCCTACCAATCGATGATCCATTTTTTTCGCGGCTGCGATTTTATCATCCACGAAGCACAGTACACCTCTAAAGAATACACAGAAAAGGTGGGATGGGGCCATTCTTCCCTCTCTAACGCCACAGCCCTCGTACTAGAAACACAGATCAAAGACTGGATCGTCACCCACCACGACCCCAAACACACCGACAAAGACCTCATCCAAAAGTCTCAGATGCATCGCGATATTTTCCAACAACTCAACTACCCATGTCAGGTAAGGCTCGCCTATGACGGACTCTTTTTGCCCCCT
>JAHFTP010000078.1:0-5888 GCA_023265495.1 Chlamydiota bacterium | reverse complement strand
AATGGTGGAGCGCCTCTCCCATAAAGAGAAAAAAACTCTTTTAGAAAAAATGGTGAAGCTGCAAGAAGAGGTAGGAGAACTTGCAGAAGCCATCCTAATCGTCTCGCAAGCCCCAGGCTCTCGGCACAAAACCTCCTCGGCCAAAAAAATACGTGAGGAAGTGATCGACATCCTCCTCGTGGGCATAGATATTTATCTACAGCAAAAAGGAACTATAGAAGAGTTCCAATCTCTCATGGCACAAAAAATACAAAAGTGGAATAAACAGCAGTCAAAATGAGAGCAGCCGGCTGACCTTGTCTTGAAAAGCAATAGAAATGCTCATCTCTTTTCCTTTGAGTGCATTTTGTATTTTCTCTAATGCAAGCGCAGGATTGTTACATTCTGAAGAGAGATGGGCTAAGTAGATATGCTTGAGACCTTCATGATAGATGCTCTGAATCAGCGCGCCCGCCTCCTCATTGGATAGATGTCCCTGTTTGCTGAGAACCCTCTGCTTATATACCATAGGCCTGGAACAGGCATGAACCATGGAGGGCTCATGGTTTGCTTCTATATATAGATAGTCGCAGTGTTTGAGGTGCCCTGCTACTAAAGAGGTGGCAAAGCCAATGTCTGCACAAAGACCTATCTTCGTCTCCCCTATCTGAAAAGTGAAAGCAACGGGGTCTACCGCATCATGTTGAATGCTGAATGGTTGTATTTGAATATCTCCAAACTCAAAAGCCTCCCCCGTGGAAAAAATCTTGAATTTCACACCGGGGTCGAGTTGGGAATAGATCGCCTTGGCTGTTTCACTGTTAGCAAAAATAGGAATCCTTGTTCTGGCAACAAGGGCGCCAAGGCCTTTGATATGGTCGCTATGTTCATGCGTGAGTAAAATAGCATCGATTTCAGAGAGGTCTACGTTGATTTCAGAGAGCTTTGCTTGGAGCGCTTTTGCACTGAGGCCCGCATCGATGAGAATCTTTGTATCTTTTGTCCCTACGTAAATACTGTTTCCTTTCGATCCTGATGCTAAGGGACAAAATTGATTCATGCAGCCACCGATTTGCTATTTGATTGGAGAGATGTATTTTGTGTTTTGGGAGATTGCCACTAGCTTGTAAAAATGTCAAATGATTACGCCTCGCTTTTAGCAGCACAAGCCAGTCTAAATCCAGATGAGCATGCATTTATGGCAAAGCTCGCGCGACTAAAATGAAACGCGACCTTCGATTATCCCAAAAGCGGGGCAACGAACTTAAGAAGCTTAAAACTATCACTGATCCTCTGCAGATATCTAAGAATCTTCCAGAAAGATATCGCAACCACAAGTTATCAGGGGACTACAAAGATCATTGCTTTTCTAAGAGGCCATCACATCAATTCCATTAAGCATTCTGCGCACCTAATTGCTGAGGCAAAAAACCAGACGCCAAAGATGCAGATAGTTCAAGTACCCAATTGGCAAAAGAATCCCAATATGCAGAGAAGTCGGTTTGTAGAGGGGGAGCTCGCAAATGCAGCTTTTGCAAGAGAGGCTCTATTGCTTGTAAAAGATTGTGGAGTTCCACAATCCTCACTCCTTCTGATTTATTTTCCATTTGTTGAATACAAGATCGCAATTGCAAAATCACTTCAAGAAGATTTCTCCATGACGGCATATGGGTGGGAAGTGGATGTACTATCTTTATTAACTGATCTTGTTTTGCAAAATAATAACGCTTTTGATTTCGAACCGGTGAAACGGTAAAAAAACCGGCTCTTACAAAATTTTCTAATATATCTGCAAGATTGCGTTTGGTATATCCAATTTCTACTGTATCAGCAATGGCAAAACTATTTTTTTTCTGAGTTAAAAAAAATAAAAGCATATCAGCTCGCGCACCAACACCAAATAAAGATCGGAGCCTAAATGTAAGCAAAGCAGGATTTTCAAATTGCGGAGACTTTGTCTTGCCACTTGGTACAAATTTCAATGGTGATACGGATGCGGTAAGAGGCCAATGTGCCGTTGAAACACTATTCAAAGTGGCAGCAAATAGGGAATAAGGTTCGCTAACCAATATACCTATCTCATTTGCAATAGTGCGCAGTCGACTGATTGAAATAAAGTGGTGGTATTTACTACACCAATCTAAAGCTTCATCTCGAAGGCGAGGATCAGACTTTGTAAGCACTGACGTTAATAGGACCAATTCCTCCGGCATAATCAAAAACTGCTGATGCTTGCGAATAACTCCAGCTACCCCAAGCTCTGTCCACAAGCTCCACACAAAATCAATAAGATTTCTTTCTAGTTTTTGACTAAGAGTTTGCATTGTCTATTTCCAGTGCAATTAAGGCCTTATTGAGTTCAGCAGCAAAAACGGCAGATGCATCGCGAGTTATGCACCAGTTCTTTGCCACAATTAATTCATTCTCCTTGGGTTGTAATAGTTGCAAATCTGCAAAATGTTTGCTCTGGAGCCCTTGATCCACCGCTGCATAGAGTTTAAAGCAAATCTGATCCAAGCGGCCTGCCAAATGAATTGTCAATCCTCCATAATGGCGAGTCTGCATACGAGTGTTAAATCCCGAAGGAAGGCCTAAGTCTAATAAAGAAGTCGGACCGGTATTTAACCATTCTTTTCCTAGTTGAAGCGCTCTTCCTACTTCGTAAGCCGCTTGAAGTAGATGCGACGGCAATGGATGTGCCGAAACAAATTGATCATCCTTAACTAGAGCTACGAGATCCAGATCTTTTGTTGTGCGATGGATTTGTCCTAAAAGTAATAAACTTCCCCCTCCTATCGCTACTATTTCGTAATGCTGCACCCGATCTGCAAGTAATTGACCTAGCACATCTAATGCCTGCTCTAATGTTGCTGAGGTGATATCCATACAGCCTCCTAAAGGAATTTAAATTTCTCGATTCAAGAAGATAAACTTCATTATACCCTTTTTAACCATTTTCCACAAAACTTTCCTATCCAACTGATAATTAATGAGATCAATGCTACTATTGGAAATTACTCTGCTGACAATAGGAACCTATACAATCCTTTTTTAAGAAATGAAGTCAACAATTGCGATCGATTTCTAAAATAAAATTATTTGGTTCGTAATAACCAAGATTAAAAAAATACATTGACTTTATTTTCAAAAAAATATTTATATGAACTAAGGTTATTTAGACATTCTATTAACCTTAATTTTAACAGAAAATAGGGTGATTCTATGTATAAGTCGAGTGAAGAAATTTTATGTGCCATCGATGCAACTCTTGATCAACTTATAACAAATACAGAAACAATTAATGAAGCTCCCATATTATCATTATGCGACAATGAATTAGATGCAATGAATAGAACGCAAGAAAGTTTAATTGCAAGATTTATTCACATGAATGAATTATTAGAGCTTAGCAATAAGATTAACGAGAAAGGGGAAGATCAATTAGATACAATTGAGCAGAAAATGAAAAGGTTCCGCTTGCTCAATAACCAATTGCTTTCGAGCTTAACGAGGCATGTATCCAGGAGAAAAACTTCTAAAGTACAACAGCGCAGAAAGCAAAAAGCATTAAAACAGCGCTAGTTCTCTAATCGCTTTTTCTACATCTGCTAGTTGAGGAAGCACTTGATCTTCTAAGACCTTCGCATAGGGCACCATACAATTTTTTCCGGTCACTCTCCGAACAGGAGCGTCGAGGTAGGCAAAAGCCTCTTCGACGATACGAGCTGAAATTTCTGCACCAAAGCCTACATTACCCGGCGCTTCGTGAGCAATCAAACATTTACCCGTTTTCTTCACAGAAGCTAGGATAGTGGCCATATCCAATGGCACCGTAGATCTGATATCGATGACCTCTACAGATATCCCCTCTTTTGCAAGGAGATCTGCTACTTGCACGGCCATAAATACGAGCATACCCCAGCAGACTACGGTAACGTGGGAGCCCTTTCTTACCACATGGGCTTTGCCAAGGGGAAGGATCTCTTGCTCTTGAGGCTCTACCCTAGCACAGAATACTCTCTGTCTATATAAGGCCTTATGTTCAAGAAATACGACGGGATTAGGATCTCGAATGGCAGCTTTGAGGAGCCGCTTTGCATCGGAAGCATTGCTTGGTATAACCACTTTAAGTCCGGGGCAGTGGGAGAGAAATGCCTCGATACTCTGTGAGTGATATGGGCCACCTTGGATATAACCGCCATAAGGCATGCGGATCACCACAGGGCAGTTCCACTCACCATTAGATCTGTAATAGATATTGGCAAGCTCATTAAATAGCTGATTGATCCCTGTCCATAAATAGTCAGCAAACTGGACTTCTGCTACAGGCCTTACCCCGACAAAAGACATTCCCGTAGCTATACCTATGATGGTAGATTCTGCAAGCGGTGTATTAAAACATCTTTGTTTCCCAAACTTATCCGTTAGAAAACGGGTGACGCCAAACACTCCCCCTTTACCATGAGCTACGTCCTGTCCAAAAACAACGATGGAAGGATCCCTTTGCATCTCTTCTTCGAGTCCGTGGTTGAGTGCATCAACCATCACTACGGCATCCTCTGAGGAAGAGACTTCTTTCTCCGAGGACTCTTCTTCATAGGAGAAAGACTCCACCTCTTTAAATACCTTTGTATCACAAGTGGCAGGATCGGGAAAAGGAACTTGATCTGCTTCTTGCGCCGCTTCTTCTACCTTTTGAAAGCATCGATCTTTTAAGTCGAGAAGATCTTCTTGTGTCGCAAGGCCCATAGATAAGAGCCACGCTTCAAAACGAGGGATAGGATCCTTTTTCTTATCTTCTTCCAGATTTTGTTTATCTCTATATTTACCGGGGTCATCACTACTGCTATGGGCGCTGATCCGAGGCACCTTGGCTACAATTAAAGAAGGGCCTTCTTTTGCAATAGCCTTTTGCACTGCTGTTGCAGCAGCTTTAGACATCTGCTCATAGTCACAGCCATCCACATCAAATACAGACAGACCGCTATACCCTCTTGCCATAGGGACAATCGACCCACCGGCCGTCTGCTCGCTGATAGGAACAGAAATGGCAAGGCCATTGTCTTGGATCACAAAAATGACACCGAGCTTATGGATGCTAGCAAAATTGAGTGCTTCATGGAAATCGCCTTGAGATGTAGATCCATCCCCCCCTGAGACATAGACGACAACATCCTTACCAAGGATTTGCAGGCCTTTAGCTACCCCTACTGCATGGAGAAATTGCGACCCCACCACGCTGGACTGGCAAGGGATATGCAGCCCCTTATGAGAAAAATGCTCAGGCATCATCCTCCCGCCGGAATGGTGCGCTACAGCTCTCGCAAGAAAGCTCCCAAATTGATCTGTAAGGTTACAACCTATTCCAACGGCAAAAGCCCTATCTCGGTAGTAGGGAAGGCCGTAATCTCTGCCCGGCGTAAGAGCCAGCGCACAAACGGCACCTATCATCTCATGCCCTGATACAGCAAGATGAAAAGTACCTCCCTTATTTTGACGCACAAGCTTAGACATCTTATCATCTGTCATGCGCGTGAGATACATTACCTCCAATGTCTTAAGACATCTCTCCTTTACGGAAGGGGACTCTTGTTCTTGGCTAAGCTCTGAAAATACAGTGGATTCCAATACCATGCGGGCTACTTCTTATTTTTTTTGTGTTGGATTTGTGTAACAGTTTTAATAGCGGGAGGCTTCTTAGCAACGGGCGCTCCTGCTGCAGGTTTTTCCTTTTCTTTTTTGCGCGGCAAAAAACCTTTGACCACGTCGAGAATTTTTTTCTTCTTTGGTTCCTCTGTCTCTGAAGGTTCCTCTACCTCCTCCGGCTGTTTACTTACAGCACGGATGAGTTTGTCCTCTTGCTCAAAGCCTGTGACTCCTTTGATGTCGGATAGTCTACTAGAAAGGTG
>JAHFTP010000077.1 GCA_023265495.1 Chlamydiota bacterium | reverse complement strand
GACCTAAAAAAAATCATCGATAGCAACAACAGATCGCTGGCAGGGGTTACTGCACCGGCAAAAGGGCTTTTTCTTCATCAAGTGTTTTATACCTAATATATTTTTTTACTTTATCTAAATCGAAACTGCCGCGGGTAATTTCCAAAAACTTGTCTAGTCTCACCTTTGTAGTTTTGCCCTCTATTTGCAAACGAAGTTTCCCTCCTTGCAGTACTTTATTTACAGTAAGGCGCAAAAGACGGGCTTGAATGCTGAAAAGGGTCTGGTCATACCTGCCAAACCCATATCCCCCAGGACAGGCGCCATCATCGATAAAATTCGTAATGGAAAAAGCCATGTGGTAGATAGGACAGACATAATTTGCATACATATCCTTGGAAAGACCTTGTATCCCTGAAGAAATACCCATCTGATCTAAGACCCACGCATTGCCTGCTTGGTCTAAGGCAAACTGCTTGATGAGGGGCTTTGAGGTCATCCTCCGGATAGAGTGACCGCAGTCAATGAGTAGATAATGATTTTCTCTCACATGCTTAAATAAGAGATCGAAAGAGCCGACCACAGATATCCCGGAATCTAGATAGAACACCACAGGATATAAATCTAATGCTTGCTTAATGACAACAGGCTTCCACGAGTAGAGACCTCTGGCTATTTTCCCCTCTTTTACGACAGTGAATCTCTGAAAAATATACGGATTCACAGGCTCTACATCATAGACTTTTACGTAGGAAAGTCTTTCCAAAAAGGAACGCTCCTCCGCATTTAGCCCCAAATCAAAGACTCCTATCTCCCCCACATTGTCGTCGTGACACCTGTGAATCCCGGCAATGAGGTTTAACGTCCAGGTGTAGTGCTCCGTATCCGTGGCAGTTGCAAAATACATTTTATCTTGCGACTGCAGTCGACATATACCTAAAGAAAAAGAGAAAATGAGGAAAAACAATTGTTGCTTTGACACTTTTTACTGCCTGTCTCATCCTGCTATACAAGGACTAGTGTGCCAATTATGGTCCTTATCGACAAGAACAACACAAAAATCCCATCACATCTTTGCATCACGCCGACAACAAAACATTTACATTCTGGAAATCAAAGAAAATTCAGTCGTGCTTAGAGAAGTTTTGTCTTTTGTTACTTACTAGGAAAAGAAAGATATTTACCGAGTATGCAATGCGCTTCATAAAAATCCGTTCTATTTGTAGAATATGAAGAATAAGCGAGGGCAAAATGATTGGAAGAAACGACCCATGCTGGTGCGGCAGCGGTAATAAATGGAAAAAATGTCATTTTCCTTTAGAAAACTCCTCAGAAAGTGGCGCCCTTGCACAAAAATACTTTAAAACCTATGGGATTGTCCTCAAAAACACAAAACAAATTGAGGGGATAAAAAAGGCGTGCAGGCTCACAGCCCAAATCCTCAAAGCTACCTGCTCCATGGCAAAAGAGGGGATCACCACCAACGAACTCAACACCTTTGCAGAAAAGCTCCACGCTGAAGCGGGAGCCAAAGCAGCCCCCCTGGGATACGGATCCCCCCCCTTCCCTAAAAGTATTTGCACATCACTCAATGAGGTCATCTGTCACGGCATCCCAAACGATGTCCCCTTACAAAATGGAGACTTTCTTAATATTGATGTCTCCTGCATATTAAACGGCTTCTTTGGGGACTGCAGCGCCATGGTGGCCATCGGAGAAGTTTCTGAAGAGAAAAAAAGAGTCATGGACGTCTCTTTGGAATGCCTCACGCGATCGATAGCCATACTCCGCCCAGGACTTCTCATCTGTGAAATAGGCAAAACGATTGAAGACTACGCAACCGCACATCAATGCTCTGTTGTGAACCAATTCGTGGGACACGGCGTCGGTCTTGCCTTCCATGAACCACCAGAAATCCCCCACCACTACAATCAAAATAAAACACCATTAGCCCCTGGTATGATATTTACCATTGAGCCCATGATTAATGCAGGAGTGCGCTCAGGCCATGTCGATGCGAAAGATCAGTGGACTGTTCGCACGGATGATAGCAGACCCAGTGCCCAGTGGGAACATACGGTGCTTATCACGGAAGATGGATATGAGATCCTCACGAAACAGTAGAGGCCTTATGCATTTTCACTTCAAGAAGATCATCTAAAGGAAGCGTTGCTTCCGTCTTCTTTTTTCGTACTCTCTTTAGCTTGGTCTCTTTAGATTGTATGAGAAGAGAGGAAACCACGTTTTGCAGCTGCTCTACCTGTTCTTCTAAGATGAAGCGCTCTTCTTCTAACTCTTTTATTTGGCAGATAAAAAAGCAACTCTCCTCATTTTCATTGCCCTCGTCTAACTCTACCTGCTTTCGCAGGGCTAGAAGTGCGTTTTCTGTATAAAACAGCTCTTTTCTTGTCTCTTTAAGCACTAGGGACTTTTCATCAAATTGCATTCTCATTTGCTTATACATCAGCTCGAAGTTATTGATTACTTCTCCCTTATCTTGTGCCTCTCGAACCTGTCCTAAAGCAGCGGAGAGCTCCTCTATCTTTTCTTCCCTGCCTTGTAGCTCCATATGAAGCTCTTGCCTTTGCTTTTCCTTCTCTAGAAGCCGCACTTTATTTTCTTGCAGCTCTATGCCAAGAGATACTACTTGCTGCTTTGTTATAGACAGCTCTTTTTCTAATGCCACTTTCTGCTCTAATACAATCTCAAGCTCTAGTTGCTTTTTATCTAAAGAAGATTGCCATCTTTCTATTTCCTTTCTTTCTGCGTCGATGGCTCTTTCCCACTTCTTTTTTTCCTCTAAATAAAATAGCTCACGTGTTTTGAGCTGAGACTCCAGTTGCTCTATCTTTGCGCTGCCCTGCTCTTCACTTTGTCTTTGCAACTGAAAAATGGCATCAAGCTCCCTTTTACAAAGAGAAGACAACATCCAAGTCACAAAAATAGAGGCAAAGAAAAGAGGAAAAACTTTTTCCGGATATAGATAGGAGACAACTCCTAGAAGAGCCGAGGAAGCTACCACCCCCGTTAGACGATACGCAAAAGAACAAACGGTTCCTAAACAGGCAAGCAAGCTAACTATAAGCAAAGGAAACGACGTTTTACACACAAAAAAACATATCGACAACGCACATAACATAAAAGGAAGAAGGCAATAGACCGTTATAGGAAAATGTCTTCTGCTCTCTTGCACACTTTCTACTTTCTTATCTGCCATATACACTCTTACTTACTGTCTATCAGGACTCCTCAGATAGATGGACTAACACACGAGCCATCGTCATAAAGCCTTGTTTTATGTTATCAAGCCCAAAATGCTCATTGGGGGCATGGATATCGTCACTACTTAGTGCCACACCCATCAGAGCAACGTCTGCACCGCATGCTTTAGACAGCTCTACAACGATGGGCACCGACCCTCCACAAAACATATACTCGCAGGGCCTGCCAAACACCTCTTCAAAGCTTGTGGCCACCACCTGCGTAATCTTTGCATCGGAGGCCGTCTTAAACGCACCTGCCCCATGATGCATCGCTATATATAACTCCATACCTGAAGGACAATTTTTTTGTAAGAACTCTCGAACATTTTTTTCTATTACAGAAGGGTCTTGCTCGGGAACTAGGCGACAAGACACCTTGGCAATGGCCTTAGAGGGGATCACCGTTTTAAATCCAACACCTGTATACCCCCCTCCTATGCCATTGATTTCAAACGTAGGTCTGAGCCAGTTCGCTTCCTTCAAGGAACACCCTTTTTCTGCAGCATAGGCTTTGACTCCAAATGCTTTTTCATAAGCCTGCACATCAAAGTCTAAGTTGACTCTCTTTTTTTCTTCTGCGGTAAGACCTTTGATATCGTCATAGAAATGAGCAATGGTGACCCTGCCTTGCTCATCCCACACTTTGGCCAGCAACTGCACTAAAGCGCGATTGGGATTTAAGGCGACGCCTCCATGCTCTCCGGAGTGAAGATCTTGCGAAGAGTTTTTACATTCGATGTCAAATGTCACAATGCCTCTCATGCCTAAAGTGACGCCCGGCTCATTTTCTCTAGGAAGGCCGAAGTCTACAACAAGAAGATGATCTGCTTGCAGCTCTCTTTGTTTTTCTCTCACGACTTTTTCTGTCCCTGGCCCTCCGATTTCTTCTTCTCCTTCAATGAAAACTTTAATATTTACTCGCTGCTTCTTAGCAAAAGAGTATAACCAGCGAAGAGCGGTAAGCGTTGCAAAACACTGTCCTTTATTATCTGATGCGCCCCTTGCAAACACTTTGCCTTGCCGGATCGTAGGTTCAAAGGGAGGTGAATGCCACAGCTCTAACGGATCTACCGGCTGCACGTCATAGTGATGATAGATAAGCAGCGTGGGGCGATCTTCCCCCGCAGAAAGATCGCTGGCAAAGACCACTGGATTGCCAGTACTCGGCCACAGCTCTGATTGAAGCCCTATCTTCTTCAAATAGCCGCAAAGCCAGTTTGCTGCACGGAGGCATTCCTCCTTGCACGAAGGATCTGCACTAATACTTTTAAAGCGAAGAAACGTAAAAAAATCGTCCAGTATGCTTTGTTTGTTCTGTTCATACCAGTGGCTCAGTTCTGTAACGGTGCCTTGCATAGTGTTTTCCTTATAAAGAGGTAGCCAAAAAAACATGGGGTAAAGGGGGCCAGCCCCTTTGACAGATCCCCTTCTTTGTGTTATTTGTTAAGTGTATGTATAAACGGTGTTTTCGTCCACGGCACAGTTGCTCCATTTTTTCCTTGCAAAATCTCTATTTACCTAGTACAAAATTGTTTTTGTTACAACAGGACATCGTTATGTACAAAAACGCCAAGTTCGTTGCTATGTTTTTCTCTCTTGTTTCCTTTTCTCTCTTGGGAGATGAGCCTCAAAAAGCAGATCGCCCCACTGCCCCACATTCTCTAAGAGCTTCTCTACGACATATAGAAGGCAATGGAATCGGCTACGACACAGGCTACACGACCTTAGAAATTTTTGGAGGCAATAGAATGGGGGATAGCCTTCCCTTTGCCGACTTAAGAGGGCATCTCTTTGACAATGGAAAATATGCCTTCAATGCAGGAGTGGGATATAGACAGCAATGTCACTGTCGTATTTATGGAGGAAACATCTTTTATGATTATAGACAAGTGGAGCACCAAAACTATAAACAGATCGGCGCAGGGCTCGAATCACTAGGAGAAAAGTGGGACTTCCGCCTGAATGGATATCTTCCCATTGGCGCCAAGCAATCTTCCTGGTTCCATCCCAGGTTTGCTAAGTTTAAAGGCAATCACTTTTTTATTAGGGAAAAACAAGATTTTTCTATGAAAGGAGCCTCGGCTGAGGCTGGGTATCACCTCCCTGCTATCCAGTCATTTTCCTTCTATGCGGCGCTTGGTCCCTACTACTTTGCAGGCAAAGGGAAAAATGCCTACGGAGGACAGCTACGTCTATCCGGCAAGTACAAGGAATATGTCGCCATAGAGGGAAACACTTCTTATGATAACGTCTTCCACGACATCTACCAAGGACAGGTTGTTCTATCGCTGCCGTTCGGGCCGAAGATGCGCGTGAAACAAAACACAACAAGCTGCAACAACCAAAGCCTCTTTGCAACGCGAATGGTGCAACCTGTTTTTCGAGAAGAAATCATCGTTGTCGATGATAGACATAAAAACTTTATTGCCATCAATCCTGCAACAGGGCTCCCCTGGAACTTTTTGTTTGTAGACAACACGAGCCACTCTTTAGGAACATTTGAGAGTCCCTATTCCACGTTGCTTGCAGCACAAAATGCCTCTGCACCAAACGATGTCATTTATGTATTCCCCGGTGATAACACAACAACGGGCATGGATCAGGGATTCCTTTTCCAGGATAATCAACGCCTACTCGGAGCATCCTTTCCCTATCAGCTAGAGACAACCTTAGGAGTCATCACCATTCCTTCCTTTGCGTCAGAGAGGCCTCAAATAACAAACCTCGGAGGCGATGTCATCCTCCTTGCCAATAATAACCAAGTCTCAGGGCTTACTCTACTCAATGATGCCGGAAACGGCATCGTTAACAATACAGCTATTTCTGAGCTTGCGATAACAAATAACGTAATCCAAGAAGATTTGCTCTTTATCGAACCGTCAAGCGATGCGATACAACTCAACAACGTCTCGGGAACAGTGGTCATAGGAAGTAATGCTTTTGTCTATCAAATACATGGAGTTGCCATCACGTCTGCAAACATCCAAAATACGAATTACTTTATAGAAGACAACACCGCTTTGCGGGTTGCCTACCCAGCTACCGTCTCTATTACAGACTCATCTCATGTAGGAACCTACTTTGCCGGCAATGTATTCACCTCTCCCATAGCAACGTTTCCCTCCATAGAAATCGTATACAACGACGCTCTCCCTCCGGCTGTGGCTCACTTCGTCTCTTTCACAAACAACACCATCACCTCTGATAGAGACAGTATTTTTCTCGGCTTTGGAGAGCAGACGGCAGGTTCTGTTTCCATCACCGGCAACACTCTGCAGTCTCTTTCAAGAAACAGCGTGAATTTCCAAGTAGCCAGCGTAAGCACTACCCCCCTGCTATTTTCCATGTATGACAACACCTGCGTAGCAGCTCGAAATGGAGTTAACATAGAAGCCCTACACAACCCCCTTGCTCTCACCACTGATATACGCCAAAATACCATCGAAGTGACAGACCTCGCCTACAATGGCATCAACATCGTTTTAGGGCCCATCCTCAACGGAGCCGGAGGAACCCTTACCGGAGAAATAAGCGACAACAACATTACCTTACCCTCTCATGGATCCACCAATATCTTTGTAGATGCCCGCGGCAGCACTGTTCATGACATAGCTATTTCTAATAACACCCTCTCCAATGGATTTTTTGGGGTCATAGTGAGATCGATCTCTACTCTAACGGACAACTCCCACGTGAGCGCTTCCGTCGAGAGCAACACCATTTCCAACGCCGTAGGAAATGGAGTACTTCTACTCACAGATCAAACCAATACAAGTCAGTGGCTCGTCTCCGACAACGTCTTCCTACAAAATGCCCTAGCCGTCCTTGTGCAGACCTCTGACACTGCCACCACATGTTTGCAGTTTACAGGGAATGCAGCCTCCCCACAGCTCGGGGCTTACAGCTTGGTGCAAGACTCGGCAGGTGTATTTAACTTAGAGCCTCTTATTGGTAATATAGGACAAGTTGTGATAAGTGGCGCAGGGGTGATCACCAATGTCCCCGCAGGCACATGTAACTGAGCATTGACAGGAAAAAATGCGCTGATGTAAAAGTGAGTTTTTTATTTAGGAAAACACTTTTTTTTATGCAGAAGCTCTTTTGGATAGTGCCTCTTCTCTTATTGCAGAGCTTTACCTTCTCCACTGAACCAGCAGTCATAAAAAAACCTTGGAGCATACAGGAAAGACTCTCCGCCTTCGTCCCACAATCTACGACAGTAAGAGACATTTACGGATCCGTGTGGCCTGCCTATTCTTTAGAAGCCGATTACCTCGTTTGGCATCACTACTCTCCCTTCTTCAACTTAGGCTTTATGTATAAGTCAGGAAAGAGCATCGGATGGCAGAATTCTACAGAAGTATACCTCCTCCCCTTGATTGCAGGAGTAAATGGCCTATGGCATCCAAAGCCATGGCTGCACCCCTTTTTCGGAGGGGGGATGGGCACTGCCTACATCCATTTCAATGACCACTCCCACTACGTAAGACGCCATCCCCATGCATGGGGAGGATCTCTTCTGCTACAAGCGGGGTGTGAAATGGATTTCAGCTCAAGGCTTTTTTTCGATCTGTTCACCTCGTACCGATGGCATTTCTTTCATTTTGCTAAACACCATGGTGTAAAAACCTATAATCCCCAAATGGGGGGATTTGAACTGGGAGGCTCTTTCGGAGTGAGATTTTGATGAAACTAACAAAGGCGATCTATTCTACTGCGCTCTCTTTACTTTGGTCCCAGCTATTT
>JAHFTP010000076.1 GCA_023265495.1 Chlamydiota bacterium | reverse complement strand
AGAGGTTGTACCAGAGGTGTTTTCCTTTTTCCATACTTTCTCTGTACTGCATTTTTGCTTTTTGCGTAAACAAGATTGCCTAGCAAAAAAAATGGTTTTCAAAAAAAAATGATAAATTTTGACATTCCCTATTGATTAAAAAAAAAGTTCGTGGGAATTTGAGCTCGTAATAGGAAAAAATCAATTTTTCCGAGAAACGTGGATTTTAGAAAACAAAGAGGAAATATGGCTAAAAAGAAAGCAGCAAAAAGAGCTCCTGCAAAGAAAAGAGCACCAGCAAAGAAAAAAGCAGCAAAAAGAGCTCCAGCTAAAAAAAGGGCGCCTGCAAAGAAAAAGTCTTCTGCCAAGAAGAAAACAGCAATGATGGGCACAGGCGGAGCAATCAAAGGGTAACCTTTGTTGTAGTCTGAAAATAAAAAACCCGGCTTCTATAAAGCTGGGTTTTTTATTTTTTGAAAAAATGCGGAAAATACGTAGATTGTTTTGTTGTTTTTTTTCTTCATTACAACAATCTTCTTCTTGCAAAGCATCTGCAGGGCTTGTTTTGTTTCTAGATCAGTAAACTTCTCTCTGAATGTACCGAGAGTAAACACAGGATTTTCCATAAGGAAAAACAGAAGTTTTTTTTGGTTTTTGCAGCTCACAGTAGCCAGCAGCTTCTCATAGAGCCTTTGTAGGGCATGGATCACAGCCACCTGATAGGTACATTGCTCTTCTATTCCACGTAAGAAAAAAAGGATCCACTCTTCCCATTGTTTTTTTGTGGAAACAAACAGCAACTTGTTTAGATATCTTTTTCTGTTTTTGAAAAAATATCTACTTAAAGTTAGTGGCCCGGCTTGAAGCAACTTGGCTTTTGTAAGAAATAAGGGAATAAGAAGCCTTGCTATTCTGCCGTTGGCATCCATGAAGGGATGGATGAGTAAAAAATAAGAGAAAAAAAGGGGGAGCCGGATAAGAGGATCTTTTGCTTCAAAAGCAAAATACTGCAGGGCATTTTGAAGTGAGGTAGGAACAGTTTCTGCAGGCGGGGGGATAAAATAAGCCTCCTCCAAGGAGCAGTTCTCCGGGCCTATCCAGTTTTGCCGTGTCCTTATATGTCCAATATCACTTGGGGAGATGGTAGAGTCTTTTTCTATGAGAGCGTGGAGCCTTTCTAGATAGGCAATGGAGAGACGTTTTGGTGGTGTTTTTTGCATGTATTGCAGGGCGGATAGGTAGTTAGCTACAGGTCTCATCAGAGGGTTTCCCTCTTTTTGCAGGTATAAGTAGAGGTAGCACTTTTCTAAAGAAGGGATGACCTGCTGGAACTCCAAAGAATACCTTGCCTCTTCGATTGCAAAAATGCATTTGATGGCCTTTTTGCATGGAAATAATGCAAAAGTTTTGCGCAAAAGATTCAACCCTTGCAGGGCTTTTTTCTTATCCTGTTGCAAGGCAGAAAAACATAGCCCTTTCATCGGCAGAGGCGGTGGGTGGAGGATGCGTATTTTTTCCATATGAGAATGGTTTTTAAGGAAAAAAAGATTTGAAAGCAAGTGTGTGTTGATGGTAGAACTTCGCCCTTATTATTTTAGGGGGATAAAAAATGACAGGACCTTACCGAGTAGGAAGCTCTTCAAGTTCTGACGATAGTTATCGACTCACAAGAAAACCTAGAGATCCGCTTGCTGTCCACCGTGCTATAGGGGGAGGGGTCGGCCAAATATGCGGAACGTTTTCCGATCTTCCTGTCGATTGCAAAGAGGGAGTTTTGCGTTTACTGGATACTGCAGAGACGTGTAGAGATGTCTATAGCGCGATTGTCAAAAGAATCTCCACTTTGATGCAAGATATTGAGCGTATAGAAGCAGACCGAGTGGCTCTGATTACAGGTAGGGAAATGTCGGAGACCCATCCGGGATTTTCTGATCTCAATTCCAAGGTGATGGATTTGCGCCGTCTCGCCGAAAAGCTGTTTGAGGCAAAGTTGCTTTTAGAATACGATCCCCTTTTAGGATGCTCTTTAGGTGTCGATGGGGACCTATTATCTTTAGGAGGTTTTTTTGACGAGTACATGTCAGGAGACAGTCTTGAGACTCAGGCCTTCGGCCGGTCACCAAGAGGAGTGTTTTCAGATAGGACTCTATTTATAGAGGAGGAGAAATCTTGTCTTCGGCCCGTTTACGAGCAAGTGAAGGCATTGATGGAAGAGTTGACTGGTGAAATTACGTTTGCCGTCTTTGTGGATATTACCAAGCAACTGGCTCGGCTGCCCAAAGAGATAAAGGGGAAATGGTCTTTTCCTATGGCCATCCAAAGCAAAGAAGACCTGCAAGTCCTCCACAGAGAACTGGAAAAAATAATGAGCGAAGTTATAGAAGACCTTTAATCTCTGCTTGGAATAGGGCGTAAGAAAGAAAGGGATCTCTGCATGTGGCTTTGATGGGCTGCCCTTGGATGCGACACTCGATATATCCTTTGGAAAAGCCCTCTTTAATTTCTTCTTTGGTAAAGCATGGGTTTTCTATGATCGCTTCAGAAAATTCTTTTTCCTGATCCGCAGTGAGAGAAGCTTTTCCTATATACATGGGCACTAGGCTGCCAAGGACTCCTGTATCTGGAGCGAGTGTTCCTAAGTACACAGTCTGCCCGATGGAACAACCTGTTTCTTCTAAGAGTTCTCTCTGAGCTGCTTGCTCCGGTGTTTCTGTTGCATTTCTCTGTCCTCTGGGGAGTTCTATCTCCCAGCATCTCGTCGCGTGTCTATAGGTTAAGTTTAAAACAATTTTTTTATTCGATAGCACGGGGAGGACGCCTACCCCCGCTACGCCGGTGAGTGCTGATTTCCACAAAATCCTGTCATAGGTCCCATAAACGCCGGACGGGAATATGACAGCATCTCTTACCCATAGCCAATAATTATCTTCTGCTACAAGGCCTACGGTGCTCCACTCTTTGGCTTGCTTTTCCGAAGCTCCTTTGCCAAGGAGTCGTTGCTTAGTTTGATGCTCAATTTTTTGGACGAGTTTAGGCTCGGTGATAATTTCGATTTCTCCTTTTTTCCATGAGCCGCTCGGTCCAAAGGCTACTGGGTATTGTTTGAGAAGGTCGAGGTATTTATGTAACGGAGGGGATTCTGCCGTCTGTCCAGGAGGGGAGTCTTGTTTGGGGGTGTTTTCCCATGCACAAAGAGGAAAACAGGAAAACAGCAAAGCTGTGTAACTAGATAGTAAAAAAAAATTCATAAAACCCTCCGGGCAGAGTCATTCCCTGCTTTTAGTTAAGACATTATAAAGAGGCTGTTTTTTTCTTCCAGAGAATCTTTCTCCCCTCACAGGGGCTCGGCAGTGAGCCTCTCCTTTTTCTGTGAGAGCGTCAATTAAAAAAAAGACTATTCTTGCTTTCTAACAAAAATGGAAAAAACTTTCTGACTTTGATTTTTTGTCTACTTAAAACCGCTTTCCGGCGCACACAAAAACGCCTCGGCTGTTTTTGCAGCCGAGGCGCATAGGAAAATATGAGCACTCTCTAGAACTACGTTCTAGGAGGAGACAATTTCTGCTCGACTTTTTCTCGTACTGCAGAAGGTATCAGGCCCGATAGAATAGACTTCTGGAGCTCTTCATTTGCACTCGCTCGCTTCTCCGCCCGCGCCCGTTGCATCTGCGGCACGAAGGTCTCATCGCAATATTTTATATGACGTTCTAAGTCCGCTATTGCTGGGCTGAGACTAGCTATTCCTGCTCTTTTCGCCGTTTCGAGTACTCCTTTTGCCGGAGTTAGAGTCTTCCGGATAAATTGATCCTCAAAACTATCTACGCCTTTCAAAAGTGGCAGAGCGGGGAGTGTGCCCAGAAATCTTGAATCGCTTCTTCCCAGTTCCGAAAGAAGCCGACTCTGTTTTGTAACTTGTAAGAAAAGATCGGCCTCAACTTTCTGTGGCTCCGTTGGCTTTTCTGACGTAGATTCTATTTGTCTAAGAGTTTTCTCCAGCGACTCTTTTGCTTTTTGTGCCAAGTCTTTACAACGTGCATCACAGACTAGATGTCCCATAATGCTTGAGTTGCAGTCTGCCATCTGGATTCTAGCATTCAGCGGGTTAATGCTATTTTGAAGAAAAACTTGTGTGTATTCAGCAGGAGATCCTTTTAGCATGGACTCTGTATACGCTATTGCTCTAGCTAGGGAATGATGTGATATTTTGTCATATAAAGGCATGAAAGCATCGGCTCTTTGTTGCAAGTGTTCGATAAGAAGGTTCAGGCCTTGCTCCTGAGGGCGTATCTCCAGTGCCGTTATGAGGAATGTCTTTGTGGTGTGTGCGTCAGAGATCATCTGCTGTACCATCCCAAAAAGGCAGCCTGCTTCATAAGGACCTTCAGGCAAGTCAACCCCCTCAAGTTCTCCTCGCAACATATCTAACCTGCCGCTTACTATCAAGGCGTCGGCTACAGCAGATGCGAAGAGAGGAGTGCAGTTTTGGACTATGGATATCACTGGGATCGGAGTTGCCTTTACAGGAGCTATGTCGGCTTGCTGCGCAACAGATTGTATTCGTTGCACAAGAGGTTTCATTTCTTGGGAAAGCTCCTCAATTGCGTCTAAAAGGGGCCTGCAATGAGCTTCGGTTGGAATGCGTTCTGCTTCTTGCTTAATGGATGCCAGCTCACTTTGTAAACGTGTGACCTTTTCTTTGAGCTCCCCTGCTTTGAGCTCACTGTCCGGTCGAGAGGATAGGTTTTTTATCTCTTTTTCCGCCTGCCAAATTCTGTTGCGATACTCCTCTACCGCTCCATCATGTCCACTCGACATAGTCATTGTTGTAGTCATACCATACTCCTTAAATTTTTGTTTAATTTTGGCTTAGTAAAAAAATAATACTATTATAAAATATAATTATAGCAATAATAGTTTGTTTTTGTCTAATAAATATTTATTATTTTAATATTTTTTGTAAAAACATCATTACCTAGAGGTAATTAATCTGAAAGAAGGCTATATCAATATGAGTACCAAAGAGATAGGGTGTTTGTGTTTTTTCTCGATGTTCCACTTTTTTAAAATAATCTATTTTCATATCTCCAAAATTAATGTAACAGGCTAATTCTTAAATTTTTATAACTTAATAGCGAATTATGCTATCAGAGGCTTTAGATTTTTGTAAGGGAGAATACATTGATCTGTTGAATCAATCCCTAAAGACAGTTGGCGGAAGCCTGACCAATGCCCAAAGGGCATGGTTAGTCTTTTGCTTAACTGCTATGGTTTTTACAAATATAATCAATTGGAAGGCATGGGAGAGGTTGAGTGGAGGAGGGTATTCTGATTCGGCTCTATCAAAAATGCTAAGATGGAGTCAAATCCCTTGGAGTCTTTTACTCCTTGCAAGCACCAAGTTGATAATTTCTTGCTATAACATCAAAGCATCGCGAACTATCGTCATTTCTCTCGCTTTTTTGAACGCCAGTGGTCCACAAATGGTCAACGGCTTTGATCTTGAAATTATTTAGCCTAAAGACTATTTCTCCAATTAAGGACTCATCGAAACAGGAGACATCCCAATGAGAGTACTTCTCTTCATTTTTGCTATTCCTTTGATTGCTTTTGCTCAGCAAGATGCAAAGATGGAAGAAGAGGTGCCTTCCCAGGCTGTCGAAAGAGTGGAGATTAAACCTGTCACTCAAGACAGCGAAATCCAAGCGCGTCTTGAAGATATTCTCAATGCCACAGGTTGGTTTACAGGCGTGTTGGTTGAAGTAAAAGAGGGCATGGTTTTCCTATCCGGTTACACTAAAAAAGAAGAGTTTAGAAAATGGGCCGGCAATTTAGCGAGAAATACCCAGAATGTGGTTGCAGTCGTCAATAAGATTGAGGTAGTAGAACCTTCTTTTAGGGATGTTGGCGTTGTCACTCAAATCCTTCGGAACCATTGGCGCGGTCTTGTTAAGTCTATTCCGTCGATTATCATTGGCATTGTGATTCTGGTGATTGCTTGGGGACTGGCTCGTTTAGGTTCTTGGACCACTCGTAAATTGCTTTTTCGCAAATTTCGCAAGTCTCTATTGCAAGATGTGATTGCGAGAGGCGTGGGCATTCTCATCTTTCTTTTGGGAGTGTATCTCATTTTTGAAATGGCGAATTTGACAGGCGCTGCATTGACCATCATCAGCGGAACGGGCTTGCTTGGTATTATCTTGGGGATTGCTTTTCGGGATATCACGGAGAATTTTTTAGCGAGCATTTTGCTGAGTATACACAATCCCTTCCAGGGCGGTGATCTGGTTGAGATTGCAGGATACACAGGGTACGTTCAGGGTCTTACGATGAGGGTGACGCTCCTCATGTCTTTGGATGGCAATCACGTTCAAATTCCCAACTCGATCGTCTATAAAAGCAACATCCGCAATTACACCAGTAATCCGAATCGACGCGAGGAATTTACTGTAGGGATAGGCTACGACGATACGATTTCTCAGGCACAAGAGATTGTCTTGAAGGTGTTGGAAAAGCACGAAGCTGTGCTTAAGGATCCAGAACCATGGGTGTTAGTCGATAGTTTAGGCAAAGCGACAGTCAATTTAAGGGTCTATTTTTGGCTAGACGGAAGTCAGCATAGTTGGCTGAAGGTGAGATCATCAGTGATCCGTCTCGTCAAACGAGCTTTCCAAGCAGGGGGGATCTCTATGCCCGATGAGGCTCGAGAAGTGATTTTCCCAAAAGGTATTTCTGTTCAGATGCTCGAACCAGAAAAAGCAGAAGAGGTTTCTAGGGGACCTGTTTCAACAGAGCCTGATCGCTTAGCTGCGGATAGTGAACCAGGCCTTCGCAGTGAAGCGCAAGAAATCCAAAATCAGGCAAGACAAGCACGGCTTCCGGAAGAGGGCGCTAACCTCTTGACTCCTAATAAGAACAAGACATAATCGCTGCTAGTTTTTCTTTCTTCACAAGGGCTCGGCAGTGAGCCACTCCTCTTTCTGTGAGAGCATCAATTAAAAAAAGATTATTCTTGCTTTCTAACAAAAAATTGCTTGTTCATAGTTAACTCCTTTTAAGAGCTAATCATTCTCTCTTAACTACTCTTCTCCAAGCAACTTAAAACTGCTAATCTAAAACTTTTAATTACACCCTTCTTTCTCTGCAGTGAGCCACTCCTCTTTCTGTGGGGTCGTCAACTAAAAAAAAGATTATTCTTCTTGCGATTTCGATGTCCATTTTCCCATTTCCACAGAATCTGTCTGCCGGGCGCACACGAAAACACCTCGGTTGTTTTTGCAGCCGAGGTGCATAGGAAAATACGAGCGTTTGCTATCACTTTCTAGGAGGGGACAATTTCTGCTCGACTACTTTCAGTACTAGAGGGTCTATTGCGCTCGATGAAGAAGAACTGCTAGAAGAAGTATAATGGCTCAGGAGCTCTGCATTTGCGCGCTCTAGCTTCTCCTTCCGAGCCAGTCGCATCTGTGGCACGAAGGTCTCCTTAAAACGTTTTATATGGTTTCCCAAGATTTCTTTTTCTGGGGCGCATTGTTTCGAATCACGATATATCGTCTCGCTCTTAGGTAAAAACTTGTCGACAACTGTATACTCAAAAGAATCCCTGCCACTCGAACGCGGTATAGCGGGGAGCGTATCCAGAAATCCTGAATTACGGCTCAGATCTTCCAAAAGCCGATTCTGGGTTCTAACCTCTAAGACATGCGTGATCTCATCTGTTTGTTCCTTCGTTGGCTCCACTGACAACGGTTTTGTTTGTAGCTCATGCAGCATGTTTTTCAGTGTCTGAACCTCTTCCTCTAGCCTGCATGTCCAAACTGCAGGAAGGGTCATATAATTTGATATGGCTTTCGTCACATTGATTCGACTGCCCAGTGAATCGATCCTTCTTTGGAGAATGGCTTTTTTGTATTGATCAGAAGATTCTGCCTCCAGCTGGTCCCTTGTAGCTTTTTTCATAAGATCTAGTTCATGACTTAGCAGTTTGCAATATAAAGGGGAAAGATCATTAATTTTTTGTTGCAGGTGTTC
>JAHFTP010000075.1 GCA_023265495.1 Chlamydiota bacterium | reverse complement strand
TTTTCTGAGGGAAGTGAGGCCATTATCCATCCGGGCACCGTACCCATATCACAAATGTCGGCCGACGATCTCTGGGGGCATTATGTAAGGTATATCGGAGCGGGAGCAGTAGCTATTGGTGGATTTTTAAGCCTCTTTCAAATAGCTCCTCTTATCGGAAAAACTCTGCGCGTAGGTTTTAATGAATTATTCCAAGGGATGCATCAACAAAAAGAATGTATGCGCACAGATAAAGACATCTCGCTACGCTGGCTGATCTTAGGGGCTCTTGCCATCATCCTTACCTTATGGCTCTTTCCGGGCCTTCCCATGAACTTACTCACTATTCTCATTTTAATCATCTTAGGGTTCTTCTTCGTCGCAGTCACTTCACTCACCGTGGGTATTGTAGGCAGTACTTCTAATCCGGTATCAGGGATGACAATCACCACACTGCTCATCACATGCTTGATTTTCTTGCTCTTGGGCTGGACAGAAAGGGTCTATCTGATAGCTGCTTTAACCATGAGCGTTGTGGCAAACGTGGCCATTGCACTTGCCGGCACTACTTCGCAGGATTTAAAAACAGGTTATCTACTTGGAGCTACGCCCCGTCTTCAACAGATTGGAGAAATTATCGGGATTCTGCTCCCCGCTCTGGCTATTGGAAGCACGCTTTACCTATTAGATAAAGCCTATGGCTTTGGGTCGGCCGCCATGCCTGCCCCTCAGGGCACCATGATGGCCCTCATAGCCAAAGGGGTTATCCAAGGAGACATTCCTACTACCTTGATGATCATAGGAGCCTTATTAGGGCTGCTCATGCAACTATTTAAGTTGCCCATCCTTCCTTTTGCCATTGGCCTCTATCTGCCACTGTCTTTAAGCACCGCAATGATGGCAGGAGGAGCCGTTTCTCTGCTTGTGCGTAAAAGAAACAGTGATGCGGAAGTCACTCAAAGGGGAGTGTTAACAGCCTCAGGATTTGTAGCGGGGGATGCGTGCACAGGCGTTGTGATCGCCCTACTTACGGTGGCAGGCTTTATCGCTCCGAGCAAGACAGGGTGGCTGCCGGACCCCGTGAGCCTATTTATTTTTGCAGGCATGGGAGTAATACTGGCATGGTTCTCTTTAAAACCTCCTAAAATCTTCACTAGTAGAGCATCCTAGAAGTACTAAGCTACCATTGTCTCCATCGCGGTGGCTACCAAGGGGAGGGATCCTCCTATTTTTTTCCTTATTTTTTCCACCGACTCCCTAAGTTCGGGGGGGGGATCCCTTCTGCCGTTATGGGAAAATAGTAGATTTGTTCTTGCACAACTAGTCCACCTTTGCTCATCCCCTTTTCCATTCGACAGTACCGAGCAAGAGCCTGCATCCCCCCAAGATCATCCCTGGCAACTATCGTACGAGCAAACGCACAGACAATTCTCTCAATATCAGGTTCTGTCGCCATCATCCATAGCGAAATAGTGCGCGCGCAACTCCCTAAAACATCCCTATCAGGAGACTATCTACCAAGGATTGCATGACCTCTGCCATTTTATACCAAAGAGAAACCACCTTGCGAGCGGTTTTTTGATCCTCCTCTGAAACCAGGCTCTCTATCCTTACTAGTCGCCTTCCCGTAACGATGAAGGAGTCTCCTCTCTCGTCTGAGGTCACTCCTCTTACAAAATCAGCTTCTGATCTTCCTTCTATTGTTGTCATCCTACACCATTAGGCAATATTTTTCTCCGATCTATTCTACTTAGTTATGCACTTCGTATTCAATAAAATAATTAGATATAAAACTTTGAACTAATTGTAACGCTGTGTGAAGGCAGCGCAAGGTCCCTCACCAAAAAAGGATAGCAAAAAACTAGGTAAGGCTTCATCCTCGACTGCTCTTCCCTTCGGATGAGGAGCGTGACGTCTTGAAAAAAAAATATTGCCTGACCCTTTTAGAGGTGTCGCTTGCCTTTTTTTTATTAGGCATCCTCCTCACCACAGTATGGTCCCTCTATCATCAAATCCTATCGACAAGAGGACAAATCCAAGCTGTGAAGCAAACAGCCTTCGATAAGCTACTCCTACACCAGAGACTATCTTTACTTTTCTCCTCTTTAAGGCAGGATGAAGAAATCCCCTGCTCTATTTCCTCTTGCGAACTACAGAGCCCTTATTCCTCAGGCCTATTGTGCCAATATGTCAACAAAGTCGATCCGGAACCCAATTTCTGCGGCAAACTCACAACACTGCTCTTTGTGAATAGCAATAAGGAGCTTTGCTTACTTTCCTGGAATGAAAAAGAACAGACTCGCTTAGAGGTGCTAAAGCAAGACATAAAAAAATGGCATTTTTCCCTCTTTGATACAGCGCAGAAAAAATGGGTACACTCCTGGCCCTCGAATGGCAAGGCAAGCCCTGCTATGATCAAAATCACCGTAGAGTCAAAAGAAGGGACAGATATGTACCCATTTTTTCTCTTAGATTTTTCTGATCCCATTCTGTACGCGGAGAATGCTTCATGAATGCTCTACTCTTCGTTCTTTCTTTCCTCCTTCTCTTCTCCTTCATCGCTTCCTCCTCCATCCAAAAAGGGATCTCTTTTGCTAGAGAAATGACGAGTTTCTCCGGTAGGTTGAAAGGGATGCAAAAAACAAGAAACATGCTAGAAAAGAAAAAATTCGAAGAGAAAACAAGATCCATTAATAAAAAAAAGACAGAAACCCTCCCCCTAAAAAAACCTTCCGTCAAGACTTTTTCCTCCCATAGAGAAAAAGACCATTTCCCGACAGAAGCAAAATTCAACCTAGCCCCCCTGCTCTCTTCCAAAGAAAAAAACTCTCCTTCCTATAAGACAGCTTGCGCTCTGATCAAAGCTCTCTACGGCCACACCTCCTTTTTTTGTTCTTCCTCCATTCCCCATTTGGAAAATGTTCTTATTGAGGCCATGATGCAATCTAGCAAAGACCCTGCAGCTCTTAGCGACCTTTACCCTACAGATCCCCTTTTACGATCTCTCTATTATAAAATGCTTCTCGGCAGTGGAGGCTACGACCCTAAAACAAAACAAGGATATCCCGCCCTCCACGATTATTTTGTCATAGATTTTGCCAAGCAAAAAGAAATCCATTTCGCCTTTGCAGCAAAACCCCTATTGCAATGTGTCCTAGGAAACGACCTCGCAGAAGAAATCATCTCCTTGGAAAAGAAAAAATTTGATAAAGAAGACAAGATCAAGACTGTCACAAAAGAGGAGTTGCAATCCTTACTACTTACTCAAGGGAAACAACCTGCCCTGTGGAATACGGTAGAAATGCTCTGTGATTTTTACACAAAGAAATCGCATCTCGACAGATTAACCTATCAAGACCCCCTCTCTAAAGTCTGCTGTCAAATAGACTTGCCATCGAATGTTCCCTAGCTTTACAAGAAAAGGAAATAAGGAAGAATAGGCTATGAAACGCAAAATACTCCAAAACATAGGCACCCCGGGCCGGATACTTCGGTTATCCCTAGGCATCGCACTACTTCTCTATGCCTACTGGGGAAAAAGTTGGGTGGCTCTTATCTTTGCTCTCTTCACACTATTTGAAGCATGGCAAAGTTGGTGCGTTGTGTACCAAATACTTGGCAAAAGCAGCTGCCCTATCAAGAGAAAAAAATAAAGTGAGCGCCTCATCGGGAACATGGATAGTCTACATCATCCAAGCAAAGTCGGGAAATCTGTACACAGGGATTACCACCGATTTGGAGCGTCGTCTCCACGAGCATCAAACCAAGAGAAAGGGCGCCAGATTCTTCCATTTGTCAGATCCCGATAAGGTGGTATTTCAAGAAATCCATCTCACCCGCTCGCTCGCTTCTAAAAGAGAAGCAGCGATCAAAAAAATGAGCCGAAAAGAAAAACTCGCCTTAATCGCCTCTTGCCTTTGACGTAATTTAAAAAACCCTGTTGCATCAAACAGGGTTTATTCTTATAAAAAAAACTAATACCATTTACTAAAAAACCCAAGCTTTCAACACGGAAGCAAAAAAGGAAATTATGAAAACAAAAAATACACTAGGAGTTGTCGTCTTACTGTGCGGCATAGCCCTTGTCGGCGCGTCCCTCTATATTAAGGATCAAGTCGAAGAAGGCAAAGTGAAAATAGCCAGTGCTGAGAAAACACTGGACACAGGAAGTAGAATTTTTTCTCTTAATCCCACTTCAAAAGTTGTTGGCAAAGTACTTACAGATTCTGCAGGAAAGAAAATCAATGAAGGCGAGCAAGAAATCCTTAAATACGAACAAATCCAAAGCTGGTCACTCATTGCAGGAATCGCCTTCCTAGTTGTAGGAACCGGCATTATCTTTACTCGCAAAAAAAAATAAAAGATCGACGCAGCCGAAAAAACTTCATAGACGGATATCTAGACCTCATCGAGAGATTAGAAGACGAAAAAAGTCTTGTAAATTATCTTAAAAGCGACAAGTACTTTGACTTTCTATTGACGAATCTCCCTATCTAGGTTAAAGGGAAGATAAGCCGAACAATAAAATACCATGCCGTTTGTACTAGTACTTTTTCTTCCTTGCTGTCTGCGCATCATAGCCTCTTGGCAAAGACCATGCACTCCCGGCATGCACATACGAGGCACAGTAAAAGACGTATTCCTTGTGAGTGAATTTTTGCTCCTAGCTGTTATCACTCAGCAGAAAGTCAACAACGATTTTTCTTTTATTCTTTGTGCTTGTATGTCTAGTGGACTCTCTATCTATCTACTCACGAATGTATTTTTTTATCTTAAGACGGGAACTCAAATATCTTGTCGACACCTCAAGTTCTTAAAAGACATCCCCTCTTTTTGGAGCAGTATTTCTTCAAGTGGATTTTCTCTATTCGTGTTTGCATCTGCTTTATGTGTGGGCCTCAGCTTTTCCTTTTCTCCTTTGTTTTTCTCTCTGCTCTCCTTTGTGGAAAGATATCTTTTCCTGCCGCCCCTACTTTTAGGAGTTTTGGCCATCATCATCCCCTTCTTTCCAAAAGATCCCGTTCCTACGCTATCTGACCGGCAAATAGATTTTTGCAAAAGATGGGGGAGAAGAGAGCCCCTATCTTATCACTCACCTCAAACCATCCCCAAAGAGCTTCAATCTGAGAATGAAGAGTGTCAATATATCATGAAAGACTATCCCCTACTAAAATATACGGCAGGCTTCCATGGAGAGAAGGCCTTTTCTATTTCCTTACGAAGGGAGGAAAAGCCCCATCTATTCCTGTTTTTTCTAGAATCATTTAGAGCCAAAGACATGGGATGTCTTGGAGCCAAACAGTCCGCTACCCCCTATTTTGACACCCTCGCTAAAGAGGGGATCTTATTTGCGAATTGTTATGCCAATGGAGTGAGGACATCGCAAGCTCTGCTATCCTCTCTTTTTGGAGTACTGCCGCTTTTCTATCATAAAAAAACGAAAAAAAGCCTGATCCACCTCTCCGACTTTTCCGACACTGCACTACTCGGCCTTCCGGATATCTTGAGCAACAATGGATACAAAACGGCGTATATCGATGGAACCTCTTTTACTTATGAAGGTCACGGCAAATTCCTCACAAACCATGGATTTGACTCGGTGTTTACACAAGACGATATAGCAAAATCTGCAAAAAACCTCTATTCGACGAGCTGGGGCATCCACGATGAACATGTATTTGACTATAGTTTAGAGTGGATCAAAAATAACCATGAAACAAAGCCTCTGTTTCTCACTCTATTTACTATCTCCTCTCACGATCCATGGGCCACGCCTCCGACGTTTATCTGTAATGACTACCAAGACCTTGCGCATTCCGATTATGCGAGCTACCTAAAAACGTTGCGTTATACAGACAGCTGTCTAAAAAAATTCATGGAGCAATTGTCGAGCTTATCCATAGATAAGAACTCTATTATTATCCTTGTAGGAGACCATGGACATGTCTTTAAACACGAAAAGCAACATCCACCGCTCATCCAAGATGAGCAAATCCACGTTCCCATGCTCCTCCTAGCAAAAGGAAAAATCGCTGAACCTACAATCATCCACTCTCCAGCAAGCCATGTGGACCTGCTACCGACTGTCATCGATTTATTACAGATCCCCGCCCTGAATCACTCTGTGGGAAGATCCCTTCTCCGAAAAGAGGAAAATCATCCTCTTTTTTTCTATGATTATTTCTTTCACCCCGTATCCGGATGTAAACTAACTGACACTACATATGTATCCAGTGCAGATGAGGATGAGAGCCACGAAAAGCATATCCTAAAAGAACAGCTCGCTGCAGTAGACTTCTTTATGAGTGAGGTGCTCTTCTCTAAAAAACTTTCACTGCCCAGAAAAAATGATGTACTTATGCACTACGAAGGCTCTCCGTCTGCTCCTAGCAGTTTGACCGTGTCAGAACTCCGTCATAGTAAAAATATGAGCCACGTAACATTAAGAGATTGTGCTCAACTAAAGAAAACAGATTTTTTTAACAGCATTCTCCCTCATAAAAAAACGCTCGAATATTTGGACCTCACACACTGTCTCATACAGGATGATGAACTCATCAAAATCATAAAGCGCTGCACCAAACTAAAAAGCTTGATACTAGATTCTTGCTACCTTCTCACAGACAAATCGATACAAAAAATTTTTAAACACCTCCCCCAGCTAACCACTTTAAGCGTCAAATCCATAGAACCCTTCACTGCTGCTACCCGCCTCTGCACAAAACAAAAAACACTCTCCCTAGAAAAAATCGACCTTCTGGACAATAGTACCATAAACCAAAAGAAACTCTTCCTCCTACTCACAAAAACACCTGGGCTTCGGAGCATAAAGCTCTCTGCAAAAACCCTCTCAGAGCAAGACTTAATAAAGATCTGCTCTCTATGTCCTCAAATAGAAGAGCTCACCCTCATTGAAGCGAGGTCTATCACTTCCCATTTTTTTGCCCATCTTAAACACCTACCTATAAAGAAAATCCATATTACTCACGCCCCTCATATCACGGATGAGTGTCTGACTCATCTTTGTCATCATCGCCTTACTTCACTGAGTCTAGAACACTGCCCTCTGCTCTCAGACAACTGCCTGCATACACTCTCTCACCATCCCCTACTGCAGGTTACCCTCCATGGCGTCCCCCTTTCTGAAGAGGGGCTTGCCCCCTTAAAAACCATGCCTATACAATTTTTGTCTCTTTCCCCATGCAATCGCCTCTCCGCCCAAGGGCTAAAGCTTCTGACAAAGCTCCCCCTACAAACAGTTTTTCTTGGGGAGTTAAGAAAAGAACCGGGCATGGAAGAATTTTTTTCTCATCTCGCAAAAAGTGCTCATATACAGCTCACTTTTGAAAGCTAATCTTTTTTTTAATGTAATCTAGAACTACTAGCCTTTACTTTTTTCTTTTTTTTCTCTAACATGGTTCGTGAAATGTATATGTATTTTTTTTGTATTTAGAAACTAAAGGGCGATCATGGCATCTGTTAAAAAGAAACGAAGAGCAAAAATTGCAAAGCACAAAAGAAAGAAAAGAAGAAGAAGAGACCGTCACAAGAAATAATCCATTGCAGTAGTCGCAACGTCTTTGTTGCGACTTTGTTTCCCTACCAAACTCCTCACAACCATTTGTTTTTATGTGGATCTATCCCGATCAGTTTGATGTCATTGTAGTTGGAGCTGGCCATGCCGGATGCGAAGCGGCGCATGCCTCTGCCCGCATGGGCGTCAGAACACTTTTACTTACCATGAACCTCGACACCATCGCTAAAATGAGCTGTAACCCAGCCGTTGGCGGCACAGCAAAAGGACATATAGTAAGGGAAATTGATGCCTTAGGAGGCATCATGGGAAAGGTAACAGACCAAACAGCTATCCAATTTCGCATGTTAAATGCATCCAAAGGGCCCGCTGTATGGTCTCCCAGAGCGCAAGCAGATAAGCTCGCCTACCAAACAGCCATGAAACAAAGACTAGAACAAGTAGACAATCTCTTTATCAAACAAGGGACAACAGAGTCTCTCCTTGTAGAAGAGGGCACGGTTGTTGGCGTGGCCACACAAGAGGGGATTGGTTACCACGGAAAGACGGTGATTATTTCCTCCGGCACTTTT
>JAHFTP010000238.1 GCA_023265495.1 Chlamydiota bacterium | reverse complement strand
CGGCAGAACCGATCTGTTTATCCAGCCGATCAGACCGGAAAATGGACAAATGGGTACTCCCGTGCAGCTTTTCTCCTACCCCAGATCTACACAAGCATCCCCTACATTTAGTCCTGACGGATCAAAAATCGCCTTCGTTTCAGATAAAGACGGGGCAGCGCGTATTTACATTATTTCTACCTCACTTACCCAAAAACGACCGAATGCCACACTTCTGACAAAGAAAAATCGGGAAAATTCTTGTCCTGCTTGGTCTCCTGATGGAACAAAAATCGCCTATAGTGCTAAAACAGATGGTATAAGGCAAATATGGATATACGAACTTTCTTCCGGAGAAGAAAGACAATTGACTTCAGGACCGGGGAATAAAGAGAACCCATGCTGGGCTTCTAATAGTATGCATTTGGTGTTTAATTCATCCGATGGCAACGTTTCTGATTTGTACTTAGTGAATTTAAATCAACCTGACGCTATTAAAATAACTAAAGGCACAGGAAAAAAACATTACCCTTCGTGGGGAACGCGTTAAATCAAATTTATGAAAGAGAGAAATTGTGAGGCATTCATGAAAAAATCTATTGTTACCATGTTAGTAATCTGCTCAGGGGCTCTACTTTTTACAGGGTGTAAAAAGAAGTCCGGAGATGTTTGGGATGACTCTCAAGGTCTTGGCAGCTATAAAAGAGCCAGCGAAAGAGTTCTTTGGGGAAGTCCTAATGAAACGCAAGTAGCTGCAAACGAAACTTCATCTAGCTTTTCTTCCAAAGATGAGGATTTTATTCCTCTGCAGGAAGAAGATCTGAAACAACAATTTGCAGATCTGGCTGTACCACAACCTAAAGACTCTCCAGGAGAGTTTGGCAGCTCACTTCCAGGGATTGATGGCTTTCACGCCCCTTCAGCTGATCTAGCCTCTGTCTTTAAAACCCTACACTTCAACACCGATGAATATGTGCTGAAAAATCCAGAAGATCAAGAAGCAGTAAACCGGATCGCTTCCTATCTGAAGGCACATGCTCACACTTATATCTTTGTCGCTGGACATTGCGACCAAAGAGGCCCAGAAGCCTATAACCTGGCTTTAGGATCCAAAAGAGCGAACTATATTCGTTCTCTTTTAGTACAAAAAGGTGTTGATCCGGATCAAATCCATACTGTCTCTTACGGAAAAGAGAAATTGGCAGATTATAGCAACAATGCTTCTGCTTGGTCTGCAAACAGAAGAGCAGAATTTAAGATCTATCAACAACGATAACTCGATCTAGCATTGTATGATAAAAAGCTCTATTTGTTTTATTTGCTTACTTGCAGTGTCAGTTGGATGTTCTTCTCATCTCGCTCTTATGCAAGACGACAGTCAGCATCATTCTCTGGCTGTTGATGAAATGAGGATGGAACTATCCGACCTTAAGCATCAAGTAAGCAACACGCAAGTGGAGCTTCAAATTTTAGATGAAAAAGTCAAAGTACAAGACAAGACCGTCTCTAAAGCAAAGGGCAGCTCCTTACCCGATCTGTCTTCTCTTGAAAGACGGCTCTCTCAAATAGAGAGACAGCAAGAAAAAGTCCACGCAGAGATAAAACAGCTATCGCAATTTGCCACTCAAACATCCTCTGCTCTGAGTCAGTACCGATCACAAATTGTCAAGCTAGAAGAAGCGATTTCTGCACACCGTCAGAACATCGATGATCTTTCTCAAGTGAAGTCCACACTATCCTCTATTTCTGCCTCCTTAAAAGGAGAACAGTCTACTTCTACTACCACCTATAAGGTAAGAGCAGGAGACTCTTTAGAGAAAATCGCCAGGATAAATAAAGTAAGTGTAGAATCGATAAAAAAAGCTAATACCATTTCTCAAAATAAAATACTCATCGGCCAAGAGCTGATCATCCCAGATGCAGACACTCATTAACAAAAACGCCAGTATTGGTCTTTTTGACTCCGGATTCGGAGGACTCACTATCATGAGAGCCATCATCAAAGCCCTTCCTCAAGAAAACATCATCTACTTTGGAGATACCGCAAGACTTCCCTATGGAAATAAAAGTGCTGACACCGTTTTACGTTACTGTCTAGAAAATGCAAACTTCTTACAAAACCTTGGCATTAAGCTGCTTGTTGTCGCCTGCCATACGGCCTGTTCTCATGGTTTAGAAGTCTTAACACAGAAATTGAGCATTCCCGTCGTTGGAGTGCTCTCTACGGGTATTGAAGAAGCGATGAGAATCAGTGCAAGAGGACATATCGCTGTTTTAGGGACAAAAGGGACTATTTCCTCAGGGGTCTACCAAAATAAGTTAAAACAAAAAATCCCTCACGCAGAAATCCAAGCTATAGCGTGCCCACTTTTTGTTCCCCTTGTAGAAGAAGGATACTATAATCATGACATCGCTAGGGCAGTTACCCGTGAATACTTAGCTCCATTAAAAGAAAAGCAAGTAGACACCGTCCTTCTCGCTTGCACGCATTATCCTCTCCTTGAAGAGGTCATTCAAGAGGAGCTCAGCCCTGTGGTGAAGCTGATCGATCCGGCGGAGAGTTGCGCTCAACATGTAAAAG
>JAHFTP010000237.1 GCA_023265495.1 Chlamydiota bacterium | reverse complement strand
CACATGACCTGAGTCTGACCAGCTGGCCCAGCAAAAATCCCCATCCTGTTGTGCATCGGAAATGCTTCTTTCCAATTACTTCTGTCGTCCATTTTGCAATTCGGCCACGCCTTCTCAATGAATTCATGCCAAACGCGTTGGTATAAAGCCTCCGCTTCAGAAGTGGAAAACACCTGTGGAATGACGCAATATCCCAGTTCTTCAAGATCCTGTAAGTAAGAAGCTACGAGAAGTCTATGTTCTTCTGTAACGACATCGATACAACCTTCTGAAGAAGGCTGTGCGTTCGTAAGTGTCGGCATGAATGATAAAAGACCAAATAAATACGCGTATTTCATAACGTCATCCACCTCACGGCTATTGGTTTAACTTCATCCAGCGCACGAAATGGTGACAAAATCCCAGCAGGCTCTTTAGGTGACCAACTGGCCAAAATTAAACCAATCCGCACAGTGTTGCGCACAGGTATGCAACTGCTGCATCTTGATTTAGTTGGCATGTTTAGCAACATGGGCGATCTCCGTCAGTTTTCTGCGTTGACACGCAAAATACTACACTCATTTCTCAAAAAAGGCCAAGCCTAGAAAAATGTGACCTTAGATACTTCTTTTTCTTTGGAAGTCACTGTGCAACGTTGGACTTTGACTTGGTAAGAACGATTGGACCAGCAGGCTGATTTTTAAATTCCTCTTCTTGTAGAAAGACATTTTTGGGTATCATTCACTCCTTTAAAATTGCAGGAAATCTACTGAGATTATTGGGAAGATAAGGAGTTGCTAATGAAAAATTGCTTACTAGGTCTAGCGTTAAGTTTCTTTTGCTTTTTTCAGAATGTGGTCGCGAACGAAAGCTCACTTAGCAATACGTATTTAGGGTCAAGAGAAGGCGATCCTGCGAGTTTGGTCGAAAATGTTAGTACAGTTCACGGCGATTATACAGAAGTAGAGGTGGATCTTACAGTCACCACCCCTGATTCTCTCGTCCTCTCTAGATTTTATAGCAGTAGAGACCCTATTCAAACAGCAACCCTAGGTGGCTGGCGTTTCAATCCTCACAGCTTCTTATCTATCTGCAAAGATCCTAAAGGGAAAAGTTACACAACAGCGGAAGGGAAGTTTGAGCGCGCCTATATTTATGTAGGCAATCCAGACGGAACTATCCTCACCTATGTCGGTTGGCAAAACGTTAGCAACCCTTCGAAACGTATTTTGTTCAAAATTGACCCAGAAGGAGAAGCTGTAGGATTAGCAAACACTGCAAAAGGAAATATCAGTCTCTGGACTAACCTAAAAAACAATGAACTCTATTTTAACCCCCAAACTGATAGCTTTGAGCTGCTTCTCTGTTCGGAGGGGACGCGCTTTTATGCCAAGCACCCATCTTTAGACCTCTATTTTATCACCCAAGAGATCCTCCCAAGCGGCAATAAAATCTTTTACGAATTTGATGAAAAAGGGCAGCTGTCTTTCATAAAAGAAACAAATAACTCAGAGAAAAAGGTCTTAGGATGGATTAAACTCAGCTATGGCAACGGAATCTATATTGAGACGAGCGATGGTAAAACTGCTGAATACCATTTTGAGAAGGACAGATCTGGCATTCAACTTCTAACGGAAGTTCAACGATCCGATAAACCCAATGTACATTATCAATATCAAGTCATCAATAACCATGCTCTTCTGCTCAAAAAGACCTTGCCCGAAGGACGGTTTGTACAAGTAGACTACTACACAGACAAAGTCAATCAGCACAAAGTCAAATCAGTCACTACCCCATCAGGCAAAGATGGCATGACGAGCGTTCATTTTTCTTATGGGGACGATTATACAGAAGTTGATGGTCCTGGCGATCACAAAGCTGTGTATCGATTTAATGAGGATTTTCAGCTTACTGCCATTGAACAATATTCAGACGAATCTCTCTATCGAATTCATAAAAAATCTTGGGGAACAAAAAGCGACGCAGGAAATTTAATCTCCACTTCCGTTGAGGATTCAGGTGGCAACATCTTTTATTATAAGCATTTTACCTACGACAGCAAAGATAAAGGGACCATTGTCGAAGAAAGAGAATATGGTGATGTCATAGGAATCGGGTCTACTCCTCTCAATGTCGATGAAGAGGGGCTTGTCACTAACCAAGACGGTCACATTAAAAATTACTCCCATTTTTCTGGGAAAAACACTCATGGCTTTTTTCAGATGGATGCAAAAGGGACAGGAGTGAAGTATTGGTACAAAAAGGGGACCAATCTTCTTCTCAAAAAGTTCATTTTAACAAAAGGATCTCCAGACTCAGAAGATGAGGATTACAGATCGGGAATAAAAGAACGACATTTTTACATGTATAACGAAGATGCTGCCCTTACACAGGTCATTGTTGACGATGGGACAGAAACAACTCTTAAGGATGATTATACTGCCACTGAAAGAACTGTCACTCGCATCTCTCCGAAACAAGAACTTCCCAATGTAGGAGCTCCTGAGATTGTCGAACAGAAATATACCACCATGGATAGAAAATCAGAATTTCTCCTAAAAAGGACCGTAAATCAATTCGATGGTCA
>JAHFTP010000074.1 GCA_023265495.1 Chlamydiota bacterium | reverse complement strand
TAAGACAGGAACTCTTACAGAGGGAAAGCCTCGATTAACAACTATCATAAGCCTAGGGAATTGGAAAAAAGAAAAAATTCTTATTTTGGCAGCTAGCTTGGAGAGGGGGAGCGAACACCCCATTGGCGTTGCTATCCTAGCAAAAGCGGAAGAGGAGGGTATTGCGTTATTTCCTGTAGAAGGGTTTCAAAGTATCAGTGGAAAAGGGGTTATAGGGAGAGTGCAAGGGGAAACGCTAGCCCTTGGCAACCAAAAGCTTTTCTCTGATGCAAAAGTGGACCTAACTGCCGCCTTAGAAAAGGCAGAGCCCCTGCGTAGGCAAGGGGATACTGTCGTTTATTTCGCTATCGATGCAGAGGTTGTAGCAGTGCTCGCTATCGCCGATAGTATTAAAGCAGAGGCGAAAGAAGCCATTGATATCCTACACAAAGCCGGTATGTACATTGTCCTGCTAACAGGAGACAATAAAATGACAGCCGCTGCCGTTGGAAAATTGCTACACATAGAGGAAATTGAAGCGGAAGTGCTGCCCGAAGATAAGAATAGAATCATCAAGCGCCTGCAAGCGGCAGGTAGAGTGGTGGCAATGGCCGGTGATGGGATTAATGACGCTCCGGCCTTAGCTCAGGCCCATGTAGGCATCGCCATGGGCACCGGCACGGATATTGCCATAGAAAGTGGGGGGATCACTCTTGTTAGAGGAGACCTTAGGGGGATAGCACGGGCTAGGAATTTGAGCCTTGCTACCATGGGCAATATTAAACAGAACCTTTGGTTTGCCTTTATTTATAATGCCCTAGGGGTGCCCCTTGCTGCAGGTGTTTTGTATCCGGCTTTTGGGCTTACCCTAAGCCCCATAATAGCGAGCGCAGCGATGACGCTGAGCTCCGTTTCCGTCATTATGAATGCATTGAGATTGAGAAGGTCTAACATATAAGTGTTTTGTTGTGATAATAGGAGTCAATGTAAATGCTCAGTAGCGTAGAGCCATCTTGCAATTGTATCTAAGAGGATCGCTCCATTTTCCTCCGGATCGGCAGCTGAGCCAACTGTCTCAACAGAAAAAGGCGCAGGAAGAGCTCCTCTCCCTATGGCATCTTGATAGGAACAGTAAGGCTGGTTAGAGATGAGCAGGCAAGATCCAGGTGGAGGAGAAGTCTTTAGCCACGCAGCAAAAGTGTCCTGGGTGTTAGGACGGCGAAATCCTCCATCTGTTCGGACTAAAGGGACCTCGATGAAGGTTGTGGGGATCTCTCTTAAGCCTTCCGGAAGATCGAGGGCATTCCATAGTTTGCAAGCAGCTTGCCCCTCTGTTGAGCACCCATCTAGGAGCGGCTCTATCGCAGGGTCAAGGGGACGGGCTCCCGTTAGGAAGATGAGCGCATGGAAGCGGACTCCTCGCTCCCAAATTTGGAGGATGGTATCGACTCTATTTTGCATGCGCAGGACCGTAGCTCCGAGAAGAATACAGTAGGTGTAGTGCTTTTTCTTGGGGGAGATTGCGCCTAGAAATCCCATTTTCTCCGCGCAGGCCATAATTTCTTCTCTTTTATGCTCTGTCCAGTCAGCCACCTCCCAACGTTCTTTCCCTGCAGGGCGGACCCATCGTTTTTGCGTTTCTAAAACAATGGAAGAAAGTGTACCATCATGAGGAACTTCTGTGATTCTTAATAGATGGTCTAATTGAGGAGAGAGTGTAAAAGGGATGGGGTCCATGGATTCCTGGCTAAAGACTACAGGGGTTAACACACAAGACAAGACTGTATACCAAATAGATAGATTTTTCAAGAAACTTTGTCTCCATGGCCATCCTCCGTTATGGAGCCACCCTTTGCACGTGTGGAAGAGCGGAATCTGCAAGTATCCCTCCGGTTTAAAACTGAAATGCGGTGGAGCGTTCAAATGAGTTTCTTTGCGATCCATTTGCCAGTATCTCCTAGGGAAAAATGCACAGGAACACAGTTGTCAATGACCCATTCATGTTCTTCTATGTTCATCAAGTGACAAATGGCCCAGTGTACGCCACCATGAGCCACAATCAACGAGGGGCCCGGAAGTGAGAGGGCTTGGCTCATACCATCTCGAATGCGATCGATAAAATGCCGAACAACACCTTCGCTAGGGAGAGGAGCGTACATGCCAAGCTGAACCATTTCTCTCCATGTTTGAGCAGTGCATTCGCCAAGATTAACTATCACATGATGGCTTACTTGAAGCTTGGGTGTGATGATCTCTTTAGTCTCTTGCACGCGTTTTAAAGGGCTAGAGCATACCGTTTGGACAGGTAGGGAAGATATGACTGGCTCAATACGTCTCGCTTGATTTCTGCCGGTGTCATTTAGGGGGGTGTCATCTGGATGATCTTTCTTGTTCTGTCCTTCCAAGATATTATGGTCTGTTTGCCCATGGCGAACAAAGTAAAACTCTTTTCGCGTAATCATTTTAACCTCTTAATCTTTAAAGTTAATGAGTGTTTGAAGTTGCTCTTTGACTAATTTAAGAGCTTCTCCCTGTGCTGTAAGAAGTTCCATCGACTCAAATTCACTAAGTGTAACCCAACGATATGCGTAATGTTCGATTGGGTCGACATGGACGGAAAAATTTTCAGGAACTAAGACATGGTAAAGATATAAACCATATGCCCCATCACAGGGCGTTTGGCTGTGTGCTGTTCCGAGAAGTTGAAAATTTCTGGGGTCTAACTTAGAACCGGTCTCCTCCTCAATCTCCCTAATAAGTCCTTGGATAGGATCTTCTCCATTATTTAATTTCCCTCCCGGAATGCCCCATAAATTGTGTTGAATATCTTTTTTAGCACGCTGCAAGGCTAAAATCTTATCTTGTTTTTGAAGGAAACAAGTGACAACTTGTATGGGAGGTCGCTTAGATTGTTTATCTAAAGGGTCCCATGATGATAGGTACTTATAGGATGCCGGATTGGAAAGGACGTCAGTCATGTTGACCTCGCTCTGCGTTGGCCGGATAATTTTACAGCCCACGTCCTCGGGATTTCTCCTGACGAGGTGTGCTTTTTAGAATGTTGTACATCTAGAGTACAGTCTATAATCTCACAAATCCATTGAAAAATATGATCCGGACTTATTTTGTCATCTAGATGTAGAATGTGAACTATATCTCTTTCTTGCATACTCTCAATAATGCTTGCTCGATGTTGTGTAAATATACAAAGGTTCTCTCTTATTTTATCTGTGCTTCTATCGTCCTCTCGTTTCACAAGAGGGCTCTTGCAGGTTGGACAACCATCTTCTATTTGCACTTTATCATGCTGCCGAATTTGCCTGTTGCATGGTTTGCAATACCATCGATTTACCAAACGGTTAAGGACTATACTGTCTGCAACATCCATAAAAATAGGAACGTGTATGTCATCAGGATGTAAAAAAGTATGGGTAAGGACAACGCCTTGTATTTGGGTGCGAGGAAAGCCATCTAAAACAAATCCATTGGTACAATCGGGCTTAATCAGTCGGTTAGCTACCATTCCTAAACACAACTCATTAACGGAATATACCGCACCAAGTTTGCTTTGATGTTTAATTAAACTACCTAACGCTGACGAACTTTGTAATGCATCGCGAAAGAGATCTCCGATTGAAACATGTGGAATACCATAGGTTCTAGCAAGCATTGCTCCTTGAGTACTTTTTCCCGATCCCGTTGTGCCAATTAGGTTGATAATAAGGCGGTTTTTACGAGAAAATTCTACTTGCCGTCCATTTTTTTCAAAAAGAAGAGGACCATTTTTGGTATCATCTCCTCTATCATAGGGGTGCTTCACTACTCTCCACATGTTTTCTCAATAGGTTTGCACTTTTTTAGGTCGTACATAAAGATGCCTGAGCTGAGATAAAGGGAAATTGAGGAAAAACCTCGCATAGAAGTCGAGTATAGGGATGAATGTTAGGATCTTCTACGGGCTCAACAGACAAAATTTGTAAACCGAATGCTAAAGCGTATCCAACTTCCATCATAGCAGCTTTGCCAATATACCCCTGAAAATTTGCAAGGATAAGAAACGATGAAGATCGAATCTTTGCAAAAATCGAATCTTGCAAGAGGCGCTTATCCTGGATAGGGTCTGCATCAAGAAGTATAAACTCCTCATTAGGATTAAGAGCAAATGAGCCAACGGGAGATAACACTACAATCCCCAATTTTTCAAGGTCTTGCTTTAAGCCATAGAGCTCGTTCAAATGGCGTCTATAGGATCCGCTGATAACAGCACAAAGCGATGTTGTGTTCATTAGGAATCCTTAGTTTCAAAGTGGTGAGACGCAAGCTTAGGTCCATTCAAGTAATCGATCCAAATGTTCCGATATGCTGAATCAGGTAGCTGCATAAGATCTATCTGATTAAGAGCCTTGCATCGGAGAGTTTCAATTGTATCTCGTGCATGATCAATATATTTGGACTCAAGCAAAATATTCTTGAGGTTCCCTCTAGGTATGTCACTGAGTCCTTTTTCTTTCATTAACCAAAGGATTGGGTATGTTGACTTGATTGCGGTTTCTTCTTCCTCTTTTCGGTCACTGCCCACAGTAGTATAGAAACCGGTGAAGCCAAAGACATCTCCAGTATCATTGATGATTTGGGATACCAGGGAAATCGATTCTTCCAAAGTCTCCCAGTAAGGGACAAGATCTGTGCGTCCTGCAAAAATCGCAGCAGATTTCGCGGCAAAAACCCCGACCTCTAATTTTAGCCTAGAGGTATGCCACCAATGATCCCACCCTTTTTTCTGGGGAATATTTAGCCAAGTATCGTGTTCATCGAGATTTTGTCCTATGTTAAGAAGTGCCAGAGACTGTGCAAAACAACTGAGAAGAGGACCCGGATTAGGCAGACTAGCAAGCAGATTCATGGCGTCGCTAATCATCATATTACCAACAAGCATCGATCGGCTCTTCCCATGGGTTTTAACGATAGTCGGCCGATTGCGTCGAATATCATGACTATCGAGGATATCATCATGAGTAAGTGTAAAGTTGTGGTAGAGCTCGACTGCAGTAGCTAGTTTGCAAAGGTCCTGCGTCACTTCCTCTGTTGGGTTTAAGGCTCTCCAAGCAAGCAATGTGAGCATACTCGGATAGAGTCTTACCCCATCTCCAGATTCATTGGGTCGGCAATAGTAGGTTTGCAGGGATCGCAATTCACCCCTAGGGTCTTGATTCTCTAACGATTCTATCAGAGGAAATATGTATCTCAAATACCCTTGATGAGACCAAGATCCATAATCAGTCATTGCAAACCTCCTAAACTGCTAATTTCTTGCAAAAATGAGAGTCTGACTCTTTGCATTTGCGTCAAAAATCAGAACCGGTGAATGTATGTAGCTACCAGTTTTTTGTCAATTCCTATTGGCATATGTAATTCGCGAAGCTCGTTGTGCAATCTGCAAACTATTATTTTCGCTATTAATTCTGTTGGATTTTAATACGCGCCATTAATAAAATTAGTCCCGATTTTTGGATAAAGACCGTACGCAAGAGCACTGAAAATATGAACCCGTTAAAAGATGATAATCAATATCTTGATGATCCTGCTATGCTCACTAAGAGGATGCAAGAGAAGGGATATTTGTACTTGCGAGAGTACTTAAACAAAGAAAAAGTGATTTTTCTCAGGGACAAATTACTTAAAACACTCAAAACACTCAAATGGGTCGATCCCGCCTCTCCCGAGGGGTTTGCAATCCCACTTTTGCCCATTCGAACTTTTCGCTCCCCTGAATATGATCAGGCTATTCCTCTTATCCAATCCATGGAAGACCTGCACAGATTTGCGTATGATGAAAAACTCACATCTTTAATGCATAAGGTCATTGGGTTTCCTATTGTTTGCCACGCCACAAGAGTCGTGAGGATGATCAATCCTGTTTCTCTTGAAAAAGAATCAACAGTCGATATCCACCAAGACTATCGCTATGTACAGGGCACTCCCTCGACCTATACGGCGTGGTTTCCATTGGGGGACTGCCCTCAAGAAATGGGAGGCCTAAGGATTTTAGAGGGCTCTCATAATCAGGGAGTAAGACCTGTTCTTGGCCTCGGAAAAAGCAAATGCGGGATTGTCGACATTCCCAATGACCACTCTGACTGGGCCTCGATTTCTTACAAAGTGGGCGATGTTCTTGTTTTTCATAGTTATACGATTCATGGTCCTCTGCCAAACCTAACAAAGTTTTTGCGATTTTCTGCTGATTTTAGATATCAGTCCGTTCATGATCCGATTTGCGAAAGAGCGTTGCGGCCTTTTTGTTATCCAGATATTGCGGATTGGGATGTTTTAGCAAAAGACTGGACTACCACGCAATGGGTGCAAATTCCAGAGAGCATGAAAATAGTGCCCTACGATCAGGTCATTCAAAACGAGAATTTGGAGCAACTTATATGATTTGTCTTCTTCTTTCTGCAATCGTTTTATTGGGTTCCCCCGGTGCTGGCAAAGGAACTTTTGCACAAGAATATAAAGCAAAACATCCTGAAGTAGAACACTTTTCTATAGGAGATTGGATCCGAAAAGAAGTAAAGGAAAAGACTCCTTTAGGGCTTGAAATTCTTGAAGAAATGAAAAAAGAATCCTTTATCTTGAATGGGTATCTACTAGACGAGGCTTTTGTCCAGAAAATAGTCGCAGAAAAAATCAATGAATACACAAAGCAAAAAAAAACGTTTATCCTAGATGGGTTTCCTAGAACACTCGCTCAGGCTCAGTTTTTGACCCGTAACTTAACGGAAAAAACAGATTATATCTATCTTACAATCGATCGTAATATAGCCAAGGAACGAATGTTACAGAGAATCAGCTGCTCTGCCTGTGGTCGGATTTACAATATGGCGACCCTTCCCCCAAAAGTAGAGGGTGAGTGCGATTATTGTTTAATGCCTTTAGTCAAAAGGGATACAGATCAAGAAAAAGTCATTGATGAAAGGATGAAAGGTTTTGAGGAAATCACTCAAAAAGTGATTCAATTTTACATGAAAGAAGGGAAGCTATTCATTTTAGACGGCTCTCTTCCCCCGAATGAAATCATTAGCTTATTTGAGAACTTATGAAAACTGCTGATTTAAAAAAATGTTATGAATTGAAAGCCGAATTGCTTGTTGGCGGTATCCATGTTATCCCCCCATTTCCTGACCTGGATTTTAAATATGTAATCAAATCACTTTACGGTTATGAAAAAAGCAAATCAGACTTTATCTATCCACAGGAAATCATTTTAGTTCCGGAGGCTAAAGAAGAAGTGGCTTTTCATTGTACCGTCCGCCGAAACGATCAATCCCCTTGGAAGCTGTTGTTTCGCGATAGCGGCTATTTTTTAGAAAAAGACAATGTTAGCTTCTCTGTAGGGGTTCCTCCAAAGCCTCCTTTCTATGACGTTACATTGATGATCGGAACCAATCAAATCCATGTAAGTAATTATGTACAAAAACTTGGTCAAGATCTTTTGGCTATAGTTATCTTTAATAGTTGTGAATACTATTCGAGAAATGTCCAATGCGCCTTTTGTGAAATCGCAGAAACATATAAAGAAAATCGGCACCTCCCCCGCCCCAAAAAGAACATCACAGAGACTGCTTATGCGATTTGCTATGCTCTTTCTCATGATCATTCCTTGAAAGGGTTATTAATCAATGGGGGTAATTTATCGAAAAGCAATGACCATACCTACTTGGAAATTATTCGCTTACTAGATGAAATCAAAAAAATAGGAGGCGAATCTCTTTTGAAAGATCTCGACATCGGGACTATTGTGATGGCCCCCCAAAACTTCCAATTGCTCTCAGAGATTCGGCAAGCCGGTGTGACCGAAATTTATTTGAATTTGGAGTTTTGGCAAGAGGAAAAGTTTCTAACATTTACACCTGGAAAAGCTGGGTATGGAAGGGAGAGGTTTTTCGAAATTTTACAAGAAGCCGTCAAGGTTTTTGGAAGGGGGAGTGTGTATTCAAATCTCATATACGGCGTGCAATCTATATCTCTAACACCTCCTTACCAATATGATCCGGACATGGAAGAAAGAATTCTCTTAGAAGGACTCGATGCATTAGCGTCTATCGATGTAGTTTTAACTAATACGATCTATCATAGTTCAGGCAAAAACAAATTGGGCCCCATTTCTATCGATGCAGACT
>JAHFTP010000236.1 GCA_023265495.1 Chlamydiota bacterium | reverse complement strand
GAAAATCACTCCAGCAGCGAGCCCCTCTCCCACAGAGGCTATGGTCTGCACGATATTATTTTCCAAGATAGAGGCTTTTTTAAATAGAAGCCGTAAAATGGCCATAGATAAAACAGCTGCTGGAATAGATGCGGATACGGTCGTTCCCACTTTTAATCCTAGGTAGGCATTGCCTATTCCAAAAAGGAGTCCCAAAAGGACGCCTAAAATAATGGCTCTTACGGTGAATTCGCGTGTTTTGGTTTCGCTTGCAACAAATGGTTTAAATGGATGCATAGTTCCTCTTCACTCAGCTCTTTACTTGCGGATCTCTTTTTTTGTAGGTTCGTATAAATGACCCTGTCCAATCCAAAAGAAAGGATCTTTTTGGTCTTTGGGATTTTTTTGTCTCTTTTTTATCTTTTTCTTTTTACGCGGCATTATATCTCTTTTATTAGGCCTGTCTGTTTTTCAATAAATAGAAAAACTTGTTTTTAGTAAAATAAAATATTTATCTATTTATAGAGAATAAAAGAATAAATAAGAAAGATCGGGATCAGGATTTCACCTGATCCCATGGGCCTTTAGAATTATAAAGACCTAATATGCTGGGAAAGTCTATTGAGATCCATAGACATTTTGCGGATTTTTCTAGCTAACAAGGCTTTTCTTTTGCGTGCATTGTTCCACGCAGTGGTAGATCTTCTTCTCATCATATATTCCTCTTAAGTTAAATGGTTTTTTATTTTTTTTGCCTTTCATAGAGGCGTATCAAGATTGGATATACAATCCAACTCCCTTATACTACAATATAATAGTTGTTCATTTAATTTTGAATTATTAATTATATAGTTAGAAATAAGCAAAATTAAGTGATATAAAATATAATTATTGCGTTAGTTAATTCTCGTATTTGACATTATTTATAATGTCTTAAGAATCAGCTGTCTGTATGAGGCAAGCCGGGAGGGAATTCAGCGCTGTTTTCCTGGCAGACAAAGAGTTTATGAATAAATTTCTTCTTTTTATAGGTTTTTTTATGGGGAATAACAAAAATACAGAGCTCCACGTAGGCAAATTTCTGTGATTGTTGATTTTGTTTGATGCTGATTGTTTTTAGTATACAATCTATTTGCGCTTTATTTTTAGCTAAATTAGAATAGCCTATTTCTACAGAAGTTTGTTCGATGAGAAGAGGTTGTGTATAGCTCTCTTCGATAGAGGCCCAAGAGACGGAGCCCAGATAGAGCTTTTCTTTGCACCGGCACAAGGCTCTTTCTGAAAGAAAATAGCTCTCTATTTCGTAGAGGGAGGAGAGCTCTTCTTTTAGCAGACGTAAAGGGATTTTTATTAGAGGCGTGATGGATACGGTCAATAGGGCAAAGGCTATCAGTAGTTCTAAAAGAAGGAAGTGGTGTTTTTTAATGGGTTTTGATTTCATAGGACAAAGTATGAAGTCTCCCCTTTTTCTTCGCAAGCAATCCATAGAGGGTAAATTATGACATTTAAAGGGCGCGCTTTATATAACTTGCTTAGGTTCAGCCCGCAAGAAGAAAAAAATGTGCAGGTAAAACCCTGGCAAGTGCTGGATTATCGCTTAGCAAAAGAGGAAGAGCTATTTAAAAGCTTGGAAGAGCTTGGGGTTGTCGTTGGAAAGCAGATGTTTCTTCTTTACGCAGAAAGTCAGGAGTCCCCTGAAGATTTACTCGATTTCCTCTGGATTGATGAGGAAGATTCTCTAGGGCAGGAAAGAGCCTACCTTGTCATTTTTGAGCTGTGGAGAAGACTTGTGCCGGCAAAGAAGTCTCTTTCTGTATTTTGTGATGAGTTAGACCATGCTATCGCCGGGTATGATGGGAATGAGAAGGGAGTAGATGAAAGGGTGTCTTTACTCTTAGACGAGCTCGAAAACATTGTAGATGAAGCTGTTGACCATGGCGCTGACGTAGGAGAGATCCTTCCGATGATATCAGAGCATAGCGCTCACGATATAGAGCCCTTTTTATATGATTATATTTCCGATCAAATAGTGTTGGGAAATGAGGTATATGCCTCTGAGCTGCTCGATGGCTTTTATAGCTATGTGGCAGATCGTGCATGGTTTGACTTTTTGCGGGCGCGTCTTTTTGCCCTGTCCGATCCTAAAGAGGGAGATATTCTCCTATTGAGGCTCCTTGAACTACTAGAAGAAGAGCCCGATTTGCAACTTTTGCTGGAAATCTGCGGTTTTCTCATCAACCGTGGAGATCTGTCTTTATTTAGAAGAGCGGCTCATATAGCGCTGACGTTCATTGAGAATGAAGAGGATTTCCAGGATCTATTATTTTCGGTAGCCGACTTCTATCGTTTCCTAGACCAAGATGCAAAGGAGCTGCAAGTAAGAGCGATGATTAAAAATCGAGAAAACCATGATAGAGAGGCTAGTATCTCTTCTACAGACAAACAGGTGGTGAAAGACCTTTTGTCATAACCGAGCCATTTTGTGAAGCCTCCCCTATGCTGAAGACATAGGAGCTTCCCGGGAGAACCCCGGGGAGCATTTCACAAGCACACTAACAAAGAGGAGCAAAAATGTTAGTAGACGATAGAGTAGAATGGCAGCATGTAAATGC
>JAHFTP010000073.1 GCA_023265495.1 Chlamydiota bacterium | reverse complement strand
TTGGATTAGAGAACAAAAACAATGGAAAAAAATTCCTATTGGCCTTTTTGGCGCTAGCACCGGAGCTGCTGCAGCTCTTTGCGCCGCAGCAAGACTGCCCTCAGAGGTGCAAGCCGTCGTCTCAAGGGGAGGGCGGCCTGATCTGGCGGAGAAGATGCTCGGTAACGTGCTCTGTCCTACTCTTCTTCTCGTGGGACAAAAGGATGAGATAGTCGTCCGGCTCAATGAAGACGCGAGAAGGCTTATGAAATGCCATGCAGAGATACACATTATCCCTCATGCTACTCATTTATTCGAAGAAGAAGGGGCTCTTGAACAGGTAGCTCAATTAGCAAAGAAGTGGTTTTTACAATATCTAGCTTAAGAGCCGGTTAACCGGCTCTTAAGGTCAAAGATGTTAATCTTTATGCGTATTAGGGTCTTGAGGTCCTGCTAGAGCAAGAGAGTTTCCTTCATCAGAGGAAGGAGTATCCTCGTGTTGGAACAGGAGCTTATCTCCATCCACAGATACATTCCATTTGCCACCTTGGTTAGGGTGTAAAAGGAGCTGCTCTGCGAGGGGGTCTTCTAGATGCTGCTCTATGACTCTCCGTAAGGGGCGGGCGCCCATCTCCGGCTGAAAACCTTTGTTCACGAGGAAGTCTTTTGCTTTTGCATCTAAAGCGATATGGATATGCTTTCTTGCCAGTCTCTTTTGTACTTTGGTGATCTCCAGCTCGATGACTTGCATGAGGTGAGAGCGGTCTAGCGGTCTAAAGATGATGATCCCATCTAGTCTATTTAAGAACTCCGGCTTGAAGGCTTTCTTTACAGAGCCGTCGATCTTGTCTTGCATAGATTTAAAGTCGGGCATTCCTTCTGTTGCGCTGAAGCCCACTTCAGAGGATTTGCGGATCAAATCGGCTCCTAAGTTAGACGTCATGATAACGATGGTATTGCGGAAGTCAATCCTTCTACCAAAAGAATCTGTGAGTCTGCCCTCTTCTAGGATTTGTAGTAATAAGTTCATCACGTCAGGATGTGCTTTCTCTATCTCATCGAAGAGCACGACACAATAGGGCCTTTGTCTAACTTGCTCTGTGAGCTGCCCTCCCTCTTCATGTCCTACATAACCAGGAGGGGATCCTGTCATACGGCTGACAGCGAACTTTTCCATGTACTCGGACATGTCTACTTGGATGAGAGCGTCTTCCCCTCCAAACATGTTAACCGCTAGCTGCTTGGCAAGCAGGGTTTTTCCCACGCCTGTAGGGCCGAGGAATAAGAAAGCTCCAATAGGTCTGTTGGGGTCTTTAATATCTGCTCTACTTCTTCGTATTGCTCTGCACACTGTGCCGACGGCGTCATCTTGTCCGATGATATTATGCTTGAGCAGCTCTTCCATCTTGAGGACTTTTGTTGTCTCCCCTTCAGTGAGGCGAGTGAGGGGGATGCCCGTTTGTTTGGCTACGATCGAGGCGACCTCTTCCTCATCCACAATGACTTGATGTTCCTCTTTTTTACTTTCCCACTCTGTGAGGATATGTTGCAGTTTATCCCTTAACGTTTTTTCCTTGTCGCGAAGCTTAGCCGCTTTTTCATATTCTTGCTTGCCGATGGCCTCTTCTTTGGCAAGGCGCACTTCCTCGATCTCTGCTTCATATTTGCTGATGTCATGGGGTTGGTGCATCATGGCAATGCGCGCCTTAGCCCCTGCTTCGTCAAGGAGATCGATCGCTTTATCCGGAAGGAAACGGCCGGTAATATATCTGTCAGAGAGGTATACAGCGCTTTTAATTGCACTATCCGTATAGATGCATTTATGGTGCTCTTCATATTTGGATTTGAGCCCCATCAAAATCGATGTTGTATCGTCAACAGAGGGCGGTGCTACTAAAATCTTTTGGAATCTTCTTTCTAAAGCAGCATCTTTTTCGATGTGCTTGCGGTATTCATCGAGTGTTGTAGCGCCTATACATTGTATCTCTCCGCGCGAGAGCGCAGGCTTTAATATGTTGGATGCATCGATGGCTCCCTCAGCAGCCCCCGCCCCCACAATAGTATGCAGCTCATCGATGAAAAGAAGGATGTTTCCATTCTTTTTGATCTCATCCATGACCGCTTTGATCCTCTCCTCAAATTGGCCGCGGTATTTGGTGCCTGCAATCATCAGAGTAAGATCTAAGGAAATCAATTTCTTCTTGGAGAGATGGTCTGGGACTTCTCCTTTGACTATTGCTTGGGCAAGGCCCTCTACGATCGCTGTCTTGCCAACGCCTGCTTCTCCTATGAGAACAGGGTTGTTTTTGCGCCTGCGGCAGAGGATGAGAATCAGCCTCTCTACCTCTTCTTTTCTTCCTATTACCGGATCTAACTTTCCCTCTTTGCAAAGCTCCGTCAGGTCGTGCCCATAAGCCTTCAATGCGGGCATCTTATCCATGGAGGTTTGCTTGTCTTGCGCTTTGCCACCCGTAGAAGTAGGGCCAGATCCCGCCATGCCCATCGGAGGAAGTTGTAGATTAAATGTCTCTAGCTCTTTGAGGACTTCTTTGCGCACATCTTTTAGGTTGATGTTGAGGTTCTCTAGCACTTGAGCTGCTACTCCATCGGTTTGTCTAAGAAGTGCTAATAGCAGGTGCTCCGTCCCTACGTAGTTGTGGTTGAGACTCGCCGCCTCTTCATTGGCAAACTCAAATACCTTCTTCACCTTTCCCGTAAGAGCTGGGTCTCCATAGACTTGTATCTCCGGGCCAAATCCTACAAGTTTCTCTACTTCCGCTTTGATAGTCTCATAGTCTAAATTGAGATTGCGAAGGACATTGACAGCTATGCCCTGCCCTAGTTTGAGTAGGCCAAGGAGAACATGTTCTGTTCCAAGATAGTTGTGATTTAACCTTTGCGCTTCCTTTTTTGCGAGCTTGATTACCTGTTTCGCACGATTCGTAAATTTGTCAAACATAAGGTGTCCTCTCTTTGAGCCGTTGAAGGCGAGCCACCAGCGGCCCCTCTTTGCTATTGTATGCTTTCTCCTTTTTTTGGCAAATTGCCAAAAGATTAGCAATCTAATTTTTTAAAAAGAAAAATTGTCTGCGCATGTGTTTTTGGATAAGTATATAAGCGGCTTTTTGTTAATTACTTGCAGCAATATTTTATAAAAAAGGAACTGAAGTGAGCAGAAATATAATAAAAAAGGAGTTGATGTATACAGAAAAAGTGCTAAAATGGAGTTGAGGTAAGCAAAAATGTACAAAAGAGCACTGGAAAAGCCGCTGCAAGGGAGTCGTAGTTTTTTTCTCTTTGGTCCTAGGGGGACCGGTAAAACCTCCTGGCTGAAGGAGAAAATTCCTCAAGGCCTCTACATCGACCTATTAAATCAGGAAATATTTTTTGACCTTTTACAAAATCCCCATAGGATCGAAGAGATGATTCCCAAAGGATGGAAGGACTGGATCATTATCGATGAAGTACAAAAAATACCGGAGCTTCTGAACGAGGTCCACCGGATGATTGAAAGCTATCGCTATAAATTTATCCTTACGGGATCTAGTGCTCGGAAGTTAAAACAAAAAGGGACAAATCTTCTTGCCGGACGAGCTCTTTATTACAAGATGTTTCCCTTAACTGCAATAGAGCTCGGAGAAGATTTTCATATAGAAAAATCCTTAAAATACGGTCAATTGCCAACGGTCCATGCAGAGGATGTGAAGGCTGAGGATTATTTAAAATCGTATATTCATGTGTATTTGCGCGAAGAGGTGATGCAAGAGGGGCTAACACGCAATGCTGCGGCATTTGCCAGATTTCTGCAGGTAGCCAGTTTCTCGCAGGGGTCCACAGTCAATGTTACAGAAATTGCAAGGGAGGCTTCTATAGAGAGAAAGACTGTTGAGGACTATTTTCAGATTGCAGAAGATCTTTTACTGGCAAGTCGTATTCCCGTATTCACTAAGAGAGCTAAGAGAAAGACTGTCACGCATTCTAAATTTTTCTATTTCGATGTAGGGGTGTATCGGGCTCTGAGACCCATGGGTCCATTTGACTCTCCGGAGGAAGCTGAGGGTCCTGCATTGGAAAGTTTGGTCTTTCAAGAGCTGCAGGCTATCAACAGTTATTGGGATTTTGGCTATGAACTCTATTTTTGGAGGACGGTAGATAAATTAGAAGTGGATTTTATTTTGTATGGGCCAAAAGGCCTGGTTGCCATTGAGGTAAAACGCTCACAAAAGATCCGATCGGCTGACTTGAAGGCACTTCATGCCTTTCACTCTGATTATCCAATAGCTAAGTTATATCTTTTTTACGGGGGAAGTCAAAGGCTCTATTTCGATGATATTGAAGCAATTCCCATCGGAGAAGCCCTGCAGTGCCTCCCTCAGCTACTGGGATAGGGAACCTTGTTTGACAAGAATCTGCTTTCCTTGGAAGGCGATTCCTAATGTCAGCGTGCGAGCAATTCCTCGACTGTTGAGCTCTGCCACATACTTTTTTTCTTCGATCTGCGCTATTGCAATACAAGCAGCTTTTTCTAAATCTTCATTCTCTTCGTCATCTACTTTTTTGAATTCTATAACAATTCCCAAGTTCTTGGAGTTTTTTGGAATCAAACAGACATCGTATCTTCCAAAACCACTTTCTCGATTAGATTTTACTTCGTGAGTTTTTTCTAGAGCAACAAGTAATCCTAGTACAAAAGCATGATAAAAGAGTGCTCACTTCTTCTTCTAGAAGACCGAACTTATCTCCGAATCCTTCGTCTAGTAACGTATAACAAGTAGTATTATTGAATCCGGAAAAGACACTCTCTTTGCTGATGCGCAGAATACCGGTTAAAACCGCTTTCTCTAGTAGAGGATTATCTTTAAGCGCATCGCCAAAAAAACTGCGCATGAACTCTACCATTTGTTTATAATACCCATTCTAGGTCTGGGAATAAGTGCTACTTTTGCACCGCTCTCAAGTATTTCTTGAACAAATAAGGTCTTATCAACATAGGAGCAACCCTCGCTAACAATTTCTTTAAAGTCGCTTGTCCCCAATGGAAGTTGCTTCATAAATTGGACCCTATTTTTCTTTTTACTATAGAAGCGGTAGGCTTATGAGACCAGGGATTCTTTGTATGCGCCACCTCTTTTTACTTCCCCTTTGAAGAGTTTTTCTTTAAAATCGCCTCTTATCTAAAATTAATCGAGTAAGACACTTATTATTATGTGGGACATTATAGATACGGGCATAAGTAGCGCTGAAGCGAACATGCAAAAAGATGCCGACCTTCTAGAGACCTTGGATGAGGCAAAAAATCCGATTATCCATTTCTATGATTGGGAAGGGGACTGTGCTACCTATGGGTATTTTGTAGACCCGGCAGAGTATTTGCAATTAGATAAGGTGAGAGAAAAAAAACTGCATCTAGCCAAACGCCCGACGGGTGGGGGCATTATCTTTCATTTATGGGACTTTGCCTTTTCCGTGCTCGTGCCGGCCTCTAGTCCTCATTTTTCAGAAAATACACTGGACAACTACTCTTTTGTCAATAAAGCAGTCCTTGAAGCGATAGGGGACTTCATGAGAACAAAAGAAAAACTCCAAATCATCGAACGGGATCTGACGAGCTTTGACAGACAAAGCGAGCGTTTTTGCATGGCGCGCCCAACAAAGTATGATGTAGTCTATGCCGGGAAGAAGATCGCAGGCGCTGCGCAGAGAAAAACAAAGAAAGGCTTTTTACACCAAGGGAGCATCAGCATGGTACTACCTTGCAGAGAGTATTTAAAAGAGGTTCTCCAGCCCAAGACGCAGGTGCTTGACGCCATCTTTTCTTTTTCTGCAGCTATCCTTTGCAAGGATGCAACAAAAAGTCATGTGAGCGAAGCAAAAAGAGATCTGCGCCTTTTACTGCATAAACACTTAAGTAAGGAATAATATGAGCGGGAAGATGAAGACAGCGATAGAGCCTACAAGAGAAGAAAACTATCCAGAATGGTACCAGCAGGTGATCAAAGCGGCAGATCTAGCAGAACACTCCCCCGTACGGGGTTGTATGGTAATAAAGCCGTGGGGATATGCCATATGGGAGAATATGCAGCGCGTGCTCGACACTATGTTCAAAGCGACAGGCCACCAAAATGCGTACTTCCCTCTATTTATTCCATTGAGCTTTTTGGAAAAAGAGGCGGATCATGTGGAGGGCTTTGCCAAAGAATGTGCGATCGTTACCCATCATAGGCTAGAAAAAAATAAGGAGGGAAAACTCATCCCTGCAGGACCATTAGAAGAGCCGCTCGTAGTCCGTCCCACCTCCGAAACGATCATTGGCGCCATGTTTGCTAAGTGGGTAGAGTCATATAGAGACCTCCCTCTGCTCATTAACCAGTGGGCCAACATTGTGCGCTGGGAGATGCGCACACGCATGTTTTTACGGACGACAGAGTTTCTTTGGCAAGAAGGTCATACAGCTCATGCAACGGAGGTGGAAGCGCAAGAAGAGACCTCTCGTATGCTCCATGTCTACGAAGAATTCGCGCAGAACTACATGGCAATCCCTGTTGTCAAAGGGGAAAAGACGCCATCAGAGCGGTTCCCGGGAGCTGTCGCCACTTATACCATTGAAGCGATGATGCAAGATAAAAAGGCGCTGCAATCGGGCACATCCCACTTCTTAGGGCAGACCTTCTCAAAGTCTTTTGACATCAAATTTAGAGATGTCCAAGGCAATACGGAATATGCGTGGACGACGTCGTGGGGTATGACAACACGCCTCATCGGCGCTATGATCATGACACACAGTGACGACGATGGTTTGATCCTCCCACCAAGGGTTGCCTCCGCACATATTGTGATTATTCCTGTCATCCATAATGAAGAAGCAAAAAATGAGGTGCTATCCTACTGCCATTCTCTAGCCGGCCAGCTGAGGCATATCCAGTATTTTGGAAGACCACTAGTTGCCATTGTCGATGAAAAAGATATGAGGGGAGGGGAGAAGACCTGGTCTTGGATCAAAAAAGGAGTGCCTCTACGTATAGAAGTAGGTCCTAGAGACATCGCGCAGAACACATTCCCCGTTGCTCGAAGAGATAAAGGTCCGAAAGAGAAAGTGCCCTATAGCAAAGAAAAACTTCTACAAGAGGTGTCCTCTATCCTCGACGATATGCATAACAACCTATTTGCAAAGGCTGCAGCCTTCCAAAGACAGAACACAAAAAAAATTGACTCGAAAGAAGAGTTCTACGCGTTCTTTACTCCTAAAAATGGAGAGCAGCCGGAGATCCACGGCGGCTTTGCTCTCTGTCATTGGAGTGGAGATCCGGAAGTGGAAGAGATCGTGAAAAAGGATTTAAATGTCACGATACGATGCATTCCTTTAGATGCAAAAGAAGAGGAAGGGAAATGTGTCATCTCGGGTAAGAGAAGTACAAAAAGAGTGATTTTTGCTAAGTCGTATTAACAAATTGGAGAAAAAATCATTCAGAAAAATCCCAAAAATCGAATAATCCATATTCCACAAAAATAGCAGCGTGGTCAGAGGCAAATAACCGCTTAGAAAACTGCCGGCAATTTCCTATGGGAAGGAGGTGGAGCTTTTCGTTGTATTCACCTAAATGCGCTGTCCACCAATGGCTGCTTATTAAGTGGGAGTTGTGAAAAAGGATGTCTAGATAGTAGTTCTTTGCAAAGGTGCCATCAGGCATGAGGAGATTTGCTCTCGGGTGGTCTTCATATCCCATAAAAGTGGTGTTGCCCCAGCATGTAAGAGCCGATGCTTTGGAATCACATAGGAATGGGCTGTTTGTGTAGAGCTCATAGGCTGGTGTATCACGCGGCTCATGGAAATTGCGATCACCGGCAGATATCCAATAGCGATGACTACAGCTTTTCAGAAGTCCAAGCTCCATTAGACTGGATAAGATTCGTGGGTTTATGAGTTCGCCAGGGTCCTCGTCATGGGCAAAGTGGCTATTAAAGATATCTATTTCTTTGCCATTGACCTTAAATGCTAGCGTGGCTTTTTGTAGAGCTTTAGGGAAAGCACTGGTCCAAGTTCCCCATCTTTGAGAAGGGATATTTGGAGTGTCTGAGTACCAGAGCATCTCTGTCGATTGTAAAATGAAGACGTCCCTTCTAAAAGCGATTACTAATCCTTCTTGCTTATCAGAGGAAAGCTCGAGTAAATCTCTACCCGTGACCGTATTGAAGCCGATAAAATCATAGGAGGGTAGCTCCATTTTTAAATAAAGAAGCTGAGAGTAAGTGATTTCTTGCAACGCTATGAT
>JAHFTP010000072.1 GCA_023265495.1 Chlamydiota bacterium | reverse complement strand
CGGCGCAAGTCTCCTTTTACAATTGGGATTTGGCGATGTGGAGCGCGATGCCGACGAGCATCTCTAACCTTGCAGATGTAAGCGCTCTCGTCCCTCATGCAAAGCTAAACGACGCCGGCAATGCCGTAGCGGTATGGTTTGGAGACAATGGCCTACGAAATATTGTGCAAGCCTCCTCATATAATGCGATTACTGCCCTATGGAGCACGCCTGTTACACTGTCCAATTCACAGGGAGGATCCTTCTATCCTCAGCTTGCCATGAATCAGTCGGGCAATGCCGTCACCGTGTGGTATCACGATCCTTTTGGTCCATTTTCCGTTCAAGCCGCTACCTATAACTGGCTGACAACAACATGGAGCCCTATTACCACGCTATCCACTTCAGGGACCAACCAAAATCCTGTGGTGGCCATGAATAATGCAGGAAAAGCCATTGCCGTCTGGTCTAATACGCCAGATTCCACAAACTATCACCTGCAGGCCTCCTCTTTTGATGGATCCCTATGGAATGGTCCTTTAGACATCACAGCGCCAGAACTTCTTCCCCCTCCCGGCATTACCATTCTGCAGCCACAAATAGGCATGGACAGCTTAGGGAAAGCAGTAGTTGTTTGGGTACATTACGATGGGATGAACGCTGTTATTGACTCCCTTTCCTACAATGGAGTATCCTGGAGCGTCACACCGACGACTATTTCTCCATTAGGACAAAATGCAAGTGACCCACAAGTGTCTATAAACAGCACTGGCGGAGCCGTCGCCGTATGGTCTATTTTTGACACCACAAGTATGAACTACTTTGTGCAAGCCTCTGTCTATAATGGAACTGCTTGGTCATCCCCCACAACTCTTTCCCTTGCGGGAAAGGATGCAAGGCATCCCCAAATATCGATCAATGATGCAGGAAAGGCAGTTGCCGTCTGGGCTGACTACATACCTCCCGGCAGTATGGACGCTGGCCTCTATGTTGTGCAAGCCTCTACCTATCAAGGTGGAGCTTGGACTGCCCCTGAGGATATCTCGAGTTCCGCATCCGACCCGGGGGAAGAAGAAGTATTTCCACAGGTAGGCATAAACAATGCCGGGCATGCCATTGCTATATGGAACCTAGACTTCTTCTCCGGAAAAACTGTCGAGGCAAACATTAACATAGGAGCCCCCGAGCCCCCCTCCGGCATCACAAGCCTTGTCCAAAAGAATCGATTTGCCACGCAGCGCGACTACATTAAGATTGTCTCGTGGGGAGCTAGCTCCACAGCAGATGTGACTTCCTATCTCGTCTATCGGGGCGGCACGCTCATTGCAGAGGTCCTAGCGGGCTTCCCTCTCACCTACGCAGACCACAACCGCAGCCATCACAAGGACACCTACTCGGTAGTGGCGGTTGATCCATCAGGGAGCAGTACGGCGCTGTCGATCACTTTTTAATTTCACTACCCCCAGCTCTTAACTCTTCAAGTAACAATTGCCCTGAAGATATATCCGGTGTATAGGATGGGCTGACTGCAAGAGCATCGCGATTTGCGGTAAAGATGGGCTTGACAAACTGGAACATTTCCCCCTCTGCAATACTGTGTTCCTCCTCTTCTGCACAGACCCGTTCTCCCTTGCATTCATAAAGCTTATATTTTGTCCCGCTGTGCAATCCGATTAGGGCAAATCTACCTTTGTGGTCAATGGTGACGGCAGGGCCGCTATCCCGATGAAGTCCCGCCCCCTCCCCTCGCAGCTCCAACTTCCCATTTCCTACATACTTTCCTATGATAACACAGCAGTTCGTATCCGTAGATAGGACAGTCGCAGTGTTAAAAAGCCGTGCAGCACTTCCTTTAAGTCGCGCCCCTTTGTGCAATAAATACGTGCAGACTCTTCGAGCGTGCTTCACTTGTATCGGATTTCCATTCCACGTCTTAGTTTTATGTACAAAAGAGACTTCCTCAGAGCTCCTCTCAAAAAATGCGCCTAGCCGCTCACCCCTCTTACCAGGAATAAGAGCTTCTGGATCATATGCCTTCTTATCCACTTGCACTGTTTTTGCAAACACGGCAGGAAGCTGAGGATAATAGCGTCTACCGTCCTCCAAGCTCTCTATACGGAACTGCTTAAGGACATCTTCAGCAGATTGGTCCTGCGTAAAGCGCAAAATATCTTTAAGCAAGATAAGAGCTCCTATTCTACAGCTATGTCCATCATATTGTGTTTGCCTGGATCCGATTACTACTTTCATCTCATGAAATCCGAAGTCACTGCATGGTTCTACAGAATCTAGGTTAATAACTGTTATCCCATCAGCACCCCTTAGACAAAGCCAAGGGACTACATGCATTTGCCCAGGGATGGCATAGATGACGCCCCATTTGTTAGCAGTAGATGGGGGTGTTGTTAAAGCCTTTCGGAGTTCTTCGCTCTCGAAGGCAACGACAATGTCAACATCATACGTTGCTTTGTAAAATAGAGTAGAGAGCAAAATCCCCGAATCGCTCGGCTTGGTAAAGGTGTGATGTATCGGGCTTGCTGCTGTTATTTCTATGTCAAAGGACCAAGAGCCGATCCTATCTTTCTCATATCCTTCTCCTATAAGAGCATCAGTGAGTTTACCATCTACGTCGGTAGGCTTAGCTGTTGTGTCCACCCGTCTGTAGCCCGCCGTGATAATGGGTTCTGCAGTGGTAGGATAATAGGCATCTATCAAACTCACGCCGGAAAGAGAAGTCATGATGTACAAGCTCCTATTTTTGTTGTCCCAAATTCAGATACTTGAAGAGCTCAAACACTCTGAGTTAGTTGGGGGGATAGAAGTCATGGGTAATTGGGCAATTTCCCTTACCGTATAAATCTTACCTAGTGCTATAGCAGTCATTTAATCTCCACAAATTAAATATTTTTATTTTTTAATATTAATTATAACAAAGAAAATATTTTTAAGCTAAAAAATTCTAACAAAAACTTTAACAAGCTTAAATAATTAGCTCTTTTAATTAATTTTTAAAAAATTTACTTACCGACAAAACCAATAATAGATAATAAATATTTTAATTACAGTTAAATTCAAACATTACGAAGAGTCAATCATATAGTTAATTATTTAATGTTAGAATTTTTTAGAAATGTCACCCTGTTGCGTTTTTTAGAAATGTCCCCTTTTAGGTTAAAAACGCAACAATGATGTATAGCAAGAAGTGCTATACCCTTTATTTTAGCATAATCCTACCTTAAGTTTCATCCCTAATTCCTTCTTCTAAGAGGAGAGGGGAGGGGGATTCCTCCCCCTCACGAAAAATCATATAACAGGTAACACTGTTCCAAACTGAGGTGGCGGGTAAAACCCGCCGCCAAAGGCGGAGCTGGGGGAGCGGGGGGCAAGTGGCCCCCGACCAGCTTTTACCGGAAGATTCCTATGACCTCCTTTTAGGTACCCAATGCTTCCAAGGATGTTTCCTTGATGGCCTATATTTAGGTTTAACCGGTGGCTGTGTATGGTTGGCCCGCTTAAGAAGATCGTCTATCACCTCATTGAGCTCTTTGGAAGACACATCCTCTCCTTGTTTCTGTTGAGAATTATATGTAGTAAATCTCTACCGACCCATCTGCCTTCTCATAAATAACTACCTTGGTTTTTCTAAGAGCATATGCTTCCCTTTCAGTCTTGATTTGATAGATCGTGTTTTTGTACTGTAGAGTAAGATTTTTTGATAGTTGTCTAAACTCTTGTATAGTAAAAATCAGATCAAGATTGTGCTCTGATAACAAAGGACGGTGCGCATTGTTGGGGTCTTTAGGAACAACCGCAAAACGGCGATTATGATCCTCTATGTAAGTTGGTAGAAAAGCATTACCTTCTTCGATGGTCGAAATCTTAAGAAGTCTCATCTCTTTTACCAACCTGTCTTGCGATACCCGATTTTTCCTTTCAATGCGCCCTTTTGCTTGAGGAGAATTTGCGAAAATAGGTTCGATTTTAAGGGCCTTCATAGCTCTTCCAAATTGTGTGATTCCTTCGCCGGTGAGCGCTCCAGGATGGTTTACTTTAAATATTCCATGCTTATCACTATAAAGAGCTAGTGGCCTTCCATGCTCCTCTATGTACTGCCTCATTAATGTGTAATATGACCACAATGCTTCTGAAGGAGCGAATACCGCAGCTAACATTTTCCCTGTTGCATCATCCACACATTTTAGCAATGTACACTTGGGACCTCTGCCCTCAAACCAGTCATGGGGGGATCCATCTATTTGGGTTAATTCACCCCCTCTGGACCTCCTTTCTCTAAGTTGATGTACACGCTTTCGTTTTTTCTTCTGAGGGTCCCATAGGCCGTCTTTAATCATCAGCTTCCTGACTAATGTACGAGAGATCTTCAGCTTATGCACCTCCGTTAGCTTTTCATGGGCTAGTAAAGGGCCAAAATCGCGATATCTTTCACGAATATATGCCAGAGCCAAATCCTTGAGTGATTCTGCAAGTCTATGATTTCCCGTTTGGCCTCGTTTTTTGGAAATTAGTGCCGCTGCTCCATATTTTTTATATCGCTTAAATATTCTTTTGACGTGTCTAGTGCTAATTCCTAGAATTTCAGCAACTTGGTGTTGTTTTAAAATTTTCTCTTTTAGTTTAAGAAAAGCGTCTGAACGCTCTATCTCATTGATACTCATATTGATATAGTCCTCTTTCATGTTAATTGCCCCCTGGTAATAAACCTTTTATTACCCAAAAGGGGACATTTCTAAAAAACGCTAACATAGTTAATTATTTAATATAAAATAATCAACTAAATTAAGTATAATATCAATAAAACAACAATTATTATAATAAGAGGACATTTCTTATGTCAACTCCCGCAATCAAACCTTTTCCCTTGGCTACTACACCACCGGTTTCATCCGGACGGCCCACTAGTGCACATACAAGAGCTTCAGAACTACTTGCCGTTAAGGAGCTATGGCATCTGGATGAGAGAACCGCCATGGATGCATTTACAAGATTACCTGAAGAGATAAAAGGCAAGGTGTTTGAAGAGCTATGGCGTGTATGTGGACGGCCAAGGGAAGACAGTCGAAACCGTTCCATGCGGTCTATAGCCCATGGAAATTTTGGACAAGTAGCTTTTTACGGGGCTGAAGGCAGACAGTCCACCTCCACTCAGAAAATGCTCGCCATAGAACTATGTTTATTATCGTTGTTATTAGAAGGTATACAAAGCGATCTCAGAGAATCGAGACTGGATGATGCCGACACCCTACTGCAGAAACTCCCCGAAGGTTTGATAAACCGGTTCTTGAAGAAGTTCGGGAGGATCATAGGTGACTTTGATAAAGAAAAAAGATCTCGCATGACCGACCCCAACATCCCTCTTGCTAACAAAGTAGGGGCTTTAGACAAGCTGACCACAGAATGGAATCAATTCCGCCGGGACCTCGAGACAGGTGCTCAAAAACTGGAAGAGTTACTTTATACGGGAACAGATACAACAAAAGCCCAGTATGAGATTTGTAAAGCCATAGCCAACAAAGCTGTAGGGTATTTTGTGAAGCTAGACTTTCTCGATCTCTTAAAAGAGCTGCCGGACGTCAAGACCTCTATGGGGCTACTTATCCAAGAGTATCCTTCTTCAACCTGCGCTCTTGTCCTGCTAGATCACACGCTAGCAGACACCTTAGATGAGACAGGTGGTGTTGTGGAACCCACTTTCAACCGCTTTGCAGCGGTTGATACAAGGCCTGAAAAAGCGCACATCGAAGCAATGCAAGCCACCCTACCCATAGAAACAGCCTTAATAGCCCTAGGCTCCGCAGACAACGTAAAGGCACTCAAAGCATTTGCTTCACTACCCATAAAAGATCAATGGAGTGTATTTGGAGAGATGTGGAGAGTCTGTGGAAGACCATGCCCTGAAAGCACAAAAGATGCCATGCGCGCCGTCTCTCACCCCTACTTTGGTGAAAACGTCTTTCTAGACATCCCTTCAGATGACGGGATTGAGCGCATTGCTTCACCTGAGCAAAAAATGCTCGCCCTAGAGCTACATCGAGTTTCCGTTTTGCTACAACATCTAAAAGTCCTTGTTATCGAAGGCAAACCCGTACATACCATCTACCTTTTACACGTGATGCCGATCAACACCAGGTTTAAGTTGCAAGAGGAACTTCGCACTGTCTTGCGCTGCTCTCCTACAGATAGGGCCAACTATTTTCGCGACCCCAGCGTAACTCAAGAGGACAAGTTAAAAGCCATTACAAACTTTGCAGATCGTTATACGGCAATGAGAGAAGAGGTAGAATCTCTTTGCGTCAGATACGAAAGCGTGCCCAATGAGGAGAAAATTTTCCTCATCCGCACTATGGTGAGCAAGGCTTGCCCTTTCATCGGAGATAGGGAGGTTAGATTCCCCCTAGCTCTCGAGCGCAGCGACCCATTTACGTATGCCAGAGAGTGCCTTAGAATCAATGGGAAATCTCTAAGACCCTATCTCACCTTGCTAGAGCCGGCCTTGGTGTTTGAAGAAATGCCGGAACTAACGCTAAGTTCTACAGAGGCTGAGGGGAAAAGCATAATCCCTACAAGGTTGCATAAGCCAGTAGGGGATCTTTGCCGCTCCATACAAGGAGCGAATGTACTCAAGGAGATGAAAGTAGATGCCCGGTTTAATCCGGACAGAACCCTGTTTACTCATAGGAGAGAACTTTATAAAGTCCTGACCGGGGAGGCCTGCAAAAGTTTACATTTCCGCAGTACCCGAGTTGTAAGTATTGGAGCCAGCGGACTCGGCAGGGAATGCATTGTATACAACACTCACGAAAGCAATAGCCCTAGACTAAAAGCTGCCTACGCAGACTTTGTTAAAAAGCACGTCGCAAACAAACCCTGCACGTTAGAAGGACTTCTTGCGTCTATGGCAAATTATATTCATACCGAGGTATTTCCCCGTGGAGCCGCAGACTCCTCAGGAGACACATTCATGCGAGATTGGAAAGCGCGCCACAGGGATAGCGCAGATTACGTAGCTGAAGCCGGAAAACCTGCCCTCGACGGCTCACCTATAATCCCCATCGATGATTGTATTGAAGCGAGATGGGGAGTATGTAGACACCAAGCTCTCGTCGCCTGCTACTTCATCAGTAAGCTCATGGAAGACCGCCCTGATCTAGTCCCTGCAGACGGAACACTGCTCCATGTCCGAGATGCCATGCGGAGCGGCGCACACGTCTGGGCCTGGTATCAACATCCCGATAGAACCATCTATCACGTGGATCCCATGTGGAAAACCTCTTTCTCCTTCTCTCCTAGTCCAACGAGCACGCTACCTAAGGAAGCTGAGGGGTATGGAGAGTCCATCCGTCGCCAGGTGGCTAGACTGCTGCCCTCTTCAACCTCATAGACGTGAAAACATTTCCCCCTTGACGCCTAGGGGGATTTCTAGGATAATATCGCTAAACAAAATTTCCTTTGAGAGGTGCATCCATGGGTGTAGCAAAGCGTATATTTTTATTTCTTGCTATAAACTTTCTTGTCGTCATCACGCTATCTATTATTTTAAGTATTTTTCATGTGAGGCCCTATCTCAACGCCTATGGGATCGACTACCCCTCCCTGATGATTTTTTGCCTGGTGTGGGGTATGGGCGGCGCTCTGATCTCCCTTAGCATGTCTCGGATGATGGCCAAGTGGATGATGGGTGTGCGCGTCATCGACCCGGAGACGAGAGATCCTCACCTCAGAGAGCTCGTGCAAAAAGTGTATGACCTATCTAGGGCCGCAAGTTTGACCGACATGCCGGAAGTGGGTGTATTTGACTCTGCAGAGCCCAATGCCTTCGCTACGGGCCCTACGAAGAAACGATCTTTAGTAGCTGTCTCTTCCGGGCTGCTGAATCGAATGTCGAGCAAAGAGCTCGACGGGGTCTTAGCCCATGAAATCTCCCACATAGTAAACGGTGATATGGTCACCATGACGCTTCTGCAAGGCGTAATCAACGCCTTTGTGATGTTCCTAGCGCGGGCTCTTGCCTTCGTACTCTCCGGCCTCGGCAATAGAAATAAGAACGAATCCTCCTCCGGATCCTATTTCGGATATACGATGATGGTTTTTCTCTTTGAGGTCGTATTCATGGTTTTGGGATCTATCGTAGTGGCCTGGTTTTCTCGATTTAGGGAGTTTCGTGCGGATAAGGGGGGCGCTATGCTCGCAGGGAAAGAGAAAATGATCTCCGCACTAGAAGCACTTCGCTCTTACCAAAATATGAGAGACCCTAGAG
>JAHFTP010000071.1 GCA_023265495.1 Chlamydiota bacterium | reverse complement strand
CTGCAGCGATGATCAGATCTGTTTGCCTACAGAGAAAAGCAGGGATTTGTAGCACATCACAGACCTTTGCCGCTTCTATCGCCTCTTCCGGGGAATGTACATCGGTGACGACGGGGACGTCTAGTTCTTTCTTCACTTTCTCCAGGATGCGCAGCCCTTCTTTGATTCCAGGGCCGCGAAAGGAGTTATAAGAAGAGCGGTTGGCTTTGTCATAGCTAGACTTGTAAATGAAATGAATACCTAGAGAAGCAAAAAGCTTTTGTAAAAACTGCGCTGTGGACAGAGCACGCTCTTCACTTTCTATCACGCAGGGGCCTGAGAACACAGCCAATGGCTGTCTACTTCCTATTTTGAAGTCTTTAATGGGAACATCTTTCATCATTGCAAATTAACCTATTTGATAAATGTTGCTATAGATAACTAAGAATAAATTATTCCCTAGAATACGGCATTGCCCTAGCTTAGGTCAAGAAAAGAGCGTTGTTTATTGCGGAAATCAGTAATTGTGGATGATCACGTTTCCGCTACGGGATTATCTATTAAAAAAATTACTCCTTTTTCTCTATAAAAAATATTAGAAAGATCTTCCGGTTTTGATTTCAGACGCAATCTTCAGTAGACATCGCTCTTAGAAATCTGTGCGATATCGTATCAAGATGTTTTTATATATTCTTTAACCAGCAATCAATTTTTCCTTAGATACGCACAGCGTCCTCGGAATGGAATTTCTTGAGGATAAGACAGCTTTTCAATTCCCTCATCCAGTAAGTAGTCCGGTCCTAAGTCTGCCATTGTCTCTGTAATGGCACACTCCCAGTCATCAAGGATTTCACTAGCTACATTCCTATCATAATAGAAACGGATATACAACAACTTGTCTTCCATATCTGCTATAACAGCTCTTAATTCTGTTGTAACGATTCCAAGAAGCGCTCTTTGTATTGCTAGCAAAGCATAGGCCAGGGGGAATATCTCTATCTTATAGATGATTGGTTTTGCCGGTATAATGTGACATCCATCTTTTGCATAATGAATGACTCCCCAATTCGTATCAATTTTTTTTCCGAATACAGGGTCAACAAAGACACCTATCCGCTCTTTGAAATCCACTATTTCTCTTGTGACATTTATAGAAGTTGTTGAAGAATGTTGGGCTGCAGGTAAGTCGGCCTCCCTTCTAAGATATGCATACCGACCGCGAAAAGGGATTTCTTGGGGATAATCAAGTCTTTCTACTCCGTCATCAAGCAAACAGTCTGGACCTAGTCCTGCACTTGCTTCAGTAATAGCGCATTGCCAAAGATCCACAAGATTTTCAGCAACTTCTCCATCATAATAGAAACGAATGTATAACAACTGTTTCTCTTGGCAAACATCTACTATTACAGCCCTTAACTCTGGCGTCACTGCTTGTAATAAAGCATTTTGCGTTGCTAATAAAGCATATCCAATTGAAAACGTTTCCATAATTTAGTTATCTCGGCTTTGTGGGCACAATGTGAACACCATCTTTTGCGTAGTGAATTTTTCCCCAGCTTGTCGCAATTTTTTCTCATGTTTCAAAATCGACCGAGTATCCTATAACTTCTTTAAAATCGACGATTTCTTGATAGCCTGGAGTGCCTGGCTGTACATTTCCTGCTTTTAGTCCTTTGCCTGAAAAATCATTAACAAGCTTTTGTGGATCCGTATGTGCTAATATGCTGCTATTTTTGGAAGAGGCCTGAAAATTCACATGGCCTTGAACGTGTTTTCCCTGCTTATCCCATTGTATTTTCAGATTTGCATGTGTGAAAATCTCTTTTCTTATCTGTGCTTTTCTTGCCGCTTCCAGTGAAATTAGAGATTTATTCCTTTCACTGATCGCCATAGCTTCAAAGGTCAAAAGGTTATTTACCTTTTTGAGTTCCCGATATAACTGCATCGCCTTTGTAAGTCCAACCCCGGCAAAAATATCAACTCCATATTTTCCAATGATATAGCCTGTGATTTCACCTCTCTTTTCACTAGCAAGTTCATCCCATTTTTCAATGAGTTCTTTAAGTTCAGGCACAAGTTGCGTTAAAGTTTCCGTGGAGGTATGCTCTCTGACGAAACTGATACAAGCTTGGGAGGCTTGGATAAATGCCATAGAGATCTGCACAGGATCCTCTGCAAAAGCCCAGAGTGCGTGACTAATGCCTTGTAAAGAGGATAATAGGGAGGGAATAAACTCAATACCTGCCTGCGCTCCTCCTTGTAAGATCCCTTTTGTCAGACTTAATGAGAAAGAAGCCATGTCAATTGAATCCGGCAAACTCATCTGAGGTTTCACCTCTGATGCTAAGTAATCTTTTAGAGATAAATCAAAATCACCTAGCTCAAAATAGGCGCCGGCTCGTTCAAAATATGCCTCTTTATTAGCTGGATGGCGTTTAATCAATTCAGTCAACGTCAAAACTGCATCAGCATATAGGCCTGCTTCCAACTCTGTCTGAGCTTTCAAAAGTACGGCGTCTTCTGTGAGTTTTTTACAATCATCAGCCTTCATTTTTTCTAAAGCCGCATACACCTGATCTAAAGCCTCTATTGTATTTCCCTCTAGATAATAAAAAAGACCTCGATGTACATGGGCTAAGGGATTATGGTGGTTTGCCAAGCACCAATCAAGAGATTGCGTGCAAGCGATAAGTGCTAGGGCTTCTTTGTGCTCTACGAAACTAAGACGTTCGTAGCATGCCAACAGTGCTTTTTGTTTCCTCTCCAAAAGGGTCTTCTTTTTTGTCAATCGCTCTGCCCATCCACACCATTCGTAGACAGGCACTTTATGGGATATGTCTTGTATTCTTGCGTCCAAAAAAAACTTATCCTTGTTGCAATACGAGACAATATCATTTTTCAAAGCTCGAAAAGCTTGAGGAATTGCAGGATAATTCTTTTGGAAGTCAAACACCTGATTTTCTCTATGCTCATATTCAGCGAAATCATGGGGGGTATCCGTCCATTCTATTATTCTTGTAATTTTAAGAGGAACATCAACAGGGGCTAGAGAATATAAGTCAGGTCCATCTTTTCCATTAAGTACAGAACCATTGCCGAAATGCCAGCTTTTGAGTACCCTCCATCTCATTCTACCTTCAAAAGGATAAGAATCTTCGGAAGACGCTCTTAATTCTTCAGGGGGATAGAATTCACCCGATGCCTCCGGAAAATCGCCTCCGAAATCAAATGGGGTATGGCGAATAGACAGATTTAATAGAAGTACAGCCCTTGCATAGAGATGATCATTGGCAACCGTTCCACAAAGACAATCTTCCTCATCGGCTAGAAGGGAGGCGCAAATACTTAAAAAGCACAATACCAGCCCTGTCTTCATAGAGAGGCTTCTCCAATCTTGAAAAGATGAATTTTACAAGAAAAATTTAAGGATCACAAGCATTTTCACGCAACTATAAGATCAGCATTCAAGTTCTACGAACATCTCTATGAGGAATCAGATCTCAAGAGAGAAAAGTAAATCGCCCACAATTGTTGTGCAGAAATGATCGCTCTTTGTGAGGAAACTTTTTTATAAAGCACCCAGTACATCAGCAAAGCTATAGAGCCCAGGCTTTTGTTTAACTAAGAATTTGGCGGAGAGAAGAGCTCCCTGTGCAAAGGATTTCCTTGAGGTGACGCTATGTGTGATTGCGAGCGTCTCAAAAAGATTTTCAAAGCGCACGGTGTGCTCTCCTACAACTTCTCCTGATCGGGTGGAGCGGATCTCTATAGAGGGAAAATCCTTTTTTTGCATGGCCTTAGCAAGGGCAATTGCTGTCCCGCTAGGCGCATCTTTCTTATGAATGTGATGCGTTTCTTCAATGGATACTTGAAAATGGTTTTCCAGCTTTTTGTATAAGAGCTCAGCCGCCTGCAGACAGGCGGCCATCCCCAGGCTGAAATTTGGAGAAAAAAGTACAGGGATAGTAAGGGAAGCATTTTCCAGAAGCGCAAAAAAATCTCTGTCATGGCCTGTGGAGCCAATCACGAGCGGTTTCCCATAGCTTGCAGCTTTTGTTAAAACATGTCTGGCATTAGCAGGGGAGGAAAAATCGATAATGGCATCTGTTTTGGCAAAAGAGGCCTCTACCTCGCTTTCGATAAGAACCCCTATGGGGGCCTTCTCAATTAAAGAGGCAACATCTTTTCCTACATATGGGGAGGTAGGTCTTCCAATACCTCCCACAATTGTATAGTCCGGTTGATTTAGAGCGCAGGAAAGAACCTTTTTTCCCATGCGCCCTTCAATACCTACAATGCTGATACCAATTGCCATCGCTTTTTCTATCCTTTTTGGTATTGTGTTTTCCGCGTGAGGATATGTCTAATCATTCCATCGAGTTCATCAATTTTATCTAATAGCAGTAAGATAGAGGATCTGTCTTTTTCTAGATAGATCGGTGCCTTAGCAGAAGCAGGTGTGTATTTCTTTACAGCTTTTTTTATCTTAGGAAGATGTTGTTTTTGTAGGAGGGGAGATTCTTCTTCCTCCTCATCGGTCTCCTGTTCTAGGGAAAAGGGGGAGAAAATAAAGGGGAGGACACAGTAAGAGAAAAGACGATTCGCCTGCATGCTACAAAAAGGCGGGAGACAGAAATGCGCCCAAGATGAGCTCTTAGCGGGGCCGAGAAGCTCTTCTAATTCTGACTTGTAGATGGTGGAAGTAGAAATGATCAGCGAATGAGAAATGGTGAGATGAGGCTCATCTAGAAAAAAGGGGTCGAGCTCCGCTTGATCCTTAGCGTAGCGTTCGTGGGCTTTGATATCTATGTTGTCAATGGTAACTGCAGGCATTTTTTTGGGTTGTTGTACTTTCCACAAGGACGATCATTATTCTGCTTTTTGTTTTTTCAGCAATAGGGAAGCGCGATGCTCGTATAAATACGTTTTTTTATTTAGAAGAAAAAATCAATGGAAAAGGATGTTTCAGAGATTTTTTTTTCAAATCTTGCTTTGTCTAGGAAATCTTCTACTAGAAAAATGCTGTCTAATAATTCTAGAGCAAAATATAATATCTGCGGCGGGGAATATATATGAGTGCGATCCGGTGAAAATAAGAAAAATAATCAATGTCGTTTTGTCCATGGGACTTATTTGCACAAGTCTTTTTGCGCACGATTTGTCTTTTTTTGAAGAGGAGCAGTCCTCTTTTGAGGAGCAAGCTTCTCGAGTAGATGGTCACGAGATCAGCTTTCATGAAATTCCCATTGTCGAATTTATCCGTTTTGTTAGCAAAATATCCAAAGAGAATTTTATCTTCAATAAGACGGACTTAGATTTCAAAATTGCCTTTTCCTCTGGAAAGCCCCTTTCGACAAAGCAGGTGGTTGAAGCGCTTATCCAACTCCTGAACATTCATCATTTCCATGTCACTAAAAAAGACAGCTATTATGTCATCAGAAAAAAAGGGGAGAAAGAACAGGCAGAAGTTTTCCTCTCTCCAGATCCGGTGCTAGCATCCTCCGGAGAAACCCTTGTCCTTAAACCTGAGCTCAAACACAGCTTCCACATTTATAAGCTCCAGTATCATGAAGGGTCGGAAATTGTAGAATCATTAAAAAAAATAGCCGTGGATATGGGGCCCGACTCCAACTTTTCTGCTCCTGTGCTTAAATCGATTCAATCGCTGCAGTGGGTAAAGACGACCAATTCTCTTCTTTTTTCCGGAGATCCAGAAACTGTAGCGGAGCTCTCTAAGATCGTACAAAGCTTAGATATCCCCCTAAAGCAGGTGTTTATTGAAATCCTCGTTATTGAGACTGATGTCAAAAAGAGCTTAGATTTTGGCCTTCAATGGGCTGCAAGTGGTCAGTACCAAGGAAAGGTGGGGCTGGGCATGGGCAATTTCGCCCCACAAAATTTTGGAACGGCTAATGCTTTTGCTAGCGCTATGCAAGGAGTAAATGCTAGTTCTCCTCCTACCGGGCTCAGTCAGGTGCCTATCGTTCCCGGATTCGATCTTGGTGTGATTGGCGATATCATCATGCATAAGGGCAAATCGTTTCTCTCTTTAGGATCGCTCGTCTCTGCTTTGCAAATTGATGGAGACAGCACCATCGTTCTCAACCAGAAGATCATCACGCAAGACAATAAGCATTCTAAAATCTTCGTAGGGGATAATATCCCTTTCACAGGATCTGTCGTGCAGACCATTGGGCAAGGGCAGCAAACGACAGCGAATATTGAATATCGCGATGTAGGAGTCAGTCTCAACATCACTCCCATGCTAGGAGAGGAAAATGTAATTACCCTCAACCTGGACGAGGAGATTACTGAGGCTGTTGATGACCTTGCCGTCTCTAATGCGAATGTCAGTGGGATCCGTACCACAAAAACGAATATGCTCACCCATGTACACGTGCCCGACAAGCACTTTTTAGTGCTCAGCGGGATGATACGCAATGCAAAAGCTCGGCATAAAGCAGGGATCCCCTGTCTGGGAGGGTTGCCTGTCATTGGAGCGGCATTCAGTAAAAATCGGGAAAAAGATGAGAAAAGAAATATCATCATTTTTGTAAGACCGCAGATTATTCATTCTTTTGAAGAGTACAAAAAGATTACGGAAAAAGAGGAAGAAACTTATCAGAAGCAAGCTAACAAAAAAAACTTTGAAGAAGCTCTGCAAGTACTTCCTCCTGTTGAATAGTTTTTTTTCTTTTTTGCATATACGAGTTTGCTGTACATCTAATAAGACAGCGGGTGTTTTTATGCGCATGGCAGTTTTGAGTTTTTTCGCGTTTTTTTCGATGCTTGAAGCATACGAATTCCATGATCTTGACTACTTGGATCAAAGGGTCACCAAAAAGCAGATAGAAAAGCGCTTAACATTTTTAGTGAAAGATAGGCAGCTAGAGGCTTACTACTCTCTTACGGACCAGTGTTTTTCTTTGCATGCTTCTTTGGAAGATAAACTGCTAAATAAAGTCGAATATTCTCTTGCATTGGCAAGTGATGAGGTTTCCAAGCCCCAAATAAAAAAAGACTTAAAGGGGGTGAAAATAGCCCTTGATCCAGGACATATTGGCGGGAAGTGGAAAGCCTATGAGAAGCGCTTCATTGCACTCATAGATCCAGACACACAAAAAAAACTATCCTTTAATGAGCCGCAAATGGCGTATCAAGTAGCGGAAATCCTAAAAGGACTTTTGGAAGAAAAAGGAGCAGAAGTGCTCATTACAAAAAAAGGAGAGGATGCTGCTGTGTATGAATGGGATTTTAAACAGTGGCTTGCAATGGCCCACCCACAAGCAGAAGAGGACTCTTATGCTGCTTTTTTCCGTACAGAGTATAACGTTTTAGACATGCAAGCGCGCGCAGACAAGATCAATGCTTTCCGCCCTGATCTTTGTCTTATTATCCATTTTAATGCGGACATTCCTACTTCTTCAGAGCTTGGCAAACAAGGATTTGCAGAGGACAATTACAGCTTAGTCTTTGTTCCCGGTGCCTTTATGATAGGGGAGCTAAACACCTCAGCTAAAAGAGTGGAATTTGCAAGACTTGCGCTCACCTGCGATCTGGAAGAGTCTATTTCTTTTTCTGAAATTTGCCTGAAGAATCTCGTAGAGGACCTTGGCGTGCCAGCATTGGTAGATAGCCCCCTAGCACCGACCTATATCACCAAGGCTAGCATACAAATAGAGCCAGGGGTGTATGCAAGAAATCTTTTTATGGCGCGCATGGTCCATAGTCCCTTATGTTACGGCGAGGCTCTCATTCAAAATCATCTAGAAGAAGCTAGAAAACTTTCCTCCTTAGAGGAAGAAGGATCTTCTTGCAGCGCCAGAGTCCGTTTGGTGGCGAAATCTTATTTTAATTCAATCGTTCAGTATTTCTGTAATTAGTTTTTTTTGCAATTGATTGTTTCTAATTAATTTTGTATAATCTCTCTTATTATTAGCGCGGATTTTATTATGTCTCAAGTAGTGGAAATAAGTCGTTTTCGTCCAGAAATTCCTAGTTGGTATATCAGCAAGGAAGACAAAAGGCGAGATTGGAAACTGGATCCTCGTTATCAATTATTGGGTCACTTAGCATCTCCCGGTTCTGTTCCTATTACCGAAGCTCAAGAAAGAGTTTTTTTGGAAAGTAGAAAAATTGCACAAACTGCCAAAAACTATCTAAGTTGGCGAGGAGTGGGGCTCATTGCTTTAGGTTCCATTGCCTCCGGAGTGGCTGCCTTCCCTTTAGCCAAGCACTTGGGTATTTCTGATGGCGCGCAAGGTGTTGACTACATACCGGCAGTGTTAACCGCCGGTGC
>JAHFTP010000235.1 GCA_023265495.1 Chlamydiota bacterium | reverse complement strand
AAAGATGCAGACGAATCTGGGATTGCGCCTCTATCAGGAGAGCGAAAAACTCCCATTTCCCTCTTCACCGGAGAAGATTGCATTGTCCCATCTACAAGTTTATTAGAAAAAAGATAAGTCTAGTCTTCCTATTTCATTCTCTTCAACACAAAGAAAATTTGAACATTGATGAGAAAGAAAAAAATGTTTACCGCTTGCTGACTTGTGCCTTTCTTATCTATCATCGCGCAAGCGATAACATTCGCAACTACACCGGGAGTTTTTTTATGAAGAGTTACACTAGATTTTCTTATTTAGCATTTAGCCTTTCCTTTGTTTTGCTCATAACACAGGGAGAAGCAGGGTGCAACTGCGAAAAACAGACTAAACCACCAGCGCTCACGACAGATATCACCTCCGCGATTCCTACCATTTCAGGAACGTCCAATGGCCATCCCGGCTATACAAAGGTATCCGATGCTGCCCAATATAAAGCAGCAGACTGGAGCAATGTTATAGGCGTCGCACACAACGTCTCCTTAGGCGAAGCATTTATGATTGCAGATAGCAATCCGGACATCACCTACTTTTTCCACATGAAGGGATACCAAATGGTCCTAGAAAGAGAAGATGGCACCTACCGCGTATTTAGACAAAATGATGCCGTATTTTTTTCCGGAACACCCTGGTGGGGCTCCGCGCCTGGATTCTCTGATGGATATGTAAAAACGGTGAACTAAACAGAAAAATCTTGCTTTCCTCCGTGCGTGCGTTAATCTAGGGGGAAAGCAAGATTTTATCATTTTATGCATACTCACGTAGCCCAAGGGATTATCCTTCGATCTATCGACTTTAGAGACAGACAGAAAATCCTCACCATTTTTTCCAAAGAAAATGGAGTGATCAGCATGATCGTCAAAGATCTGTCGAAGAATAAATCCTACCTGCAAGCCCACACAAGCCCTCTCATCGAAGTAGAATTTTCCTACGAGCAGAAACGATCAGACCTGGTAAAATGCGTAGAAATCAAAACGATCGATCCCCACTTCAGCCTAAGAGAAAAATATGCATCTCTTGCCCTCGCCTTAGAGATCACAGAGGTCATCTACCGCTCCCAGCTGCCAGGTAAGCCATCTCCTATGCTATATAGGCTACTTTCTTCCTATCTTAAACAGATCGCGAAGTTTGATTCACTCCTCAGCGTCAAAGCCTCCTTCTATCTAAAACTTCTGAAACATGAAGGACTTCTTGCTTTTGCCAAAGAGTGTGCCCTCTGCCATGACCCCATCGTCGAATATTTTAGCTCAGAAGGGTCTTTCTGCCAAAAACATCTCCCCCCTGCGCTGAGCTCCTTTCGAGGAGAAGAGAAAAAACGTTTGGAAGAGCTCTCCTATTGCTCTTCATTTGGCGATTTACAGAAGTTGCTCATAAATGAAGATCTCTGCAACAAGATTGAAAAGCTCTTTCATACTATCATGCAAAAGCAAGTCTAAGATGCAGAATGAGCCTTTTGAAAGAATTGACTTGCTATCTTCAGGAAGCTAGACTGAAGGCTAAGAGGGACTAGATGGGAAATATCGAACCAACGGTTGGATCCGACTCTTTTACAGAAAAACAACAAATTTCTGAAATGATCTTCTTAAACATGCGAAAGGGGGGACTCGAACCCCCAAGAGGAAACCCTCACTACCACCTCAAAGTAGCGCGTCTACCAATTCCGCCACTCTCGCGTGATGCAATTAGAAAAATAAAGGTACCATGGTATTTTTTTTCTCCTATTTCGGCAAGAGAAAAATGAGCATTATAGGGATAGGGCCACGTTGAGGAGGAGCACCAGAGCATTGGGCGTCCCATTCCCTCCGGGATTGATGATATACTGGACATCTGGCTGAATGTTGATCCAAGGCCTGGGAACAACCACATAAAAGACCTCTATATCTACTTCAGCCGGCTTGGTAAAGCCCGATCCTTTTTTTAAAGAAAACCGCTCCATAGCGGCCCCAAACCCAAAAACATCGTTTTCCCTGGCGGCAATAGGGCCTATCCATTCCATCCCCACAGCGATCGCCTGGCCTACGGGACTTACCTTAGGACTTGTGAAACCATATTGCATAAAAAGGCCTATTCTTCGGCTATCTTCTTTTGACTCCTCTTCCTTCCACACCGTCTGTTCGGCCACTACATAGGGCCCCCACGACCCTTTTTGCTCCCCACCGCTATATGTAGGGAGCGTAGCCGTATTGCCCCATGAGCCAATGCCGACGCGGCCATGCATTTTTTTTGCAGAAAGAGCCCAGCTAAAATCTGCTTCTCCAATGATAAATGCATGGCCGGCCAGATCATCAAAGAAATTCCCAAAGACCCCAAGCACTCCTGTATGTACCCCTTGAATGAGAGATCCATCATAGAGTCCTGCACGCAGTGAAACATAAGGGAGCGGATTGAGTACTGCAAGCACCCCCATTGCAGGATTGGGATAAGAGGGAATATATCGAATGGTGGTGATCCCCTCAAATCCGCCGTTTTGGAAAAATGTGCCGTTAACGGCATAATCAAAGTAACTAGATGCATCGTTTTTCCCTATTTTCACCCAGAAAAAATCCTGAAAAAAAGATTGTTTATACCAAAACTCAGACAGTTGA
>JAHFTP010000070.1 GCA_023265495.1 Chlamydiota bacterium | reverse complement strand
AGATCGTATGTTGTAACAGTGAGGGTAGGGCTTTTATACAGGAGCGAAGTCGTTCTTTGATGAGCTCTTCCGTATTTATACGGACGGGCGGTGCGATCTTTTCTAAAAGAATTTGCAGGTGGAGAAGCTGGGTTTGTAGGGAGCTCAATTCGATGATTGCGGGAGATCCCTCTTGAGGATAGATTTTTAGAGCGTGGATGAGCGCATCCTTTAAGATAGTCGGGTTGTCGCAGAGGTGATCTTCTCCCCAATCATCTCCCTCTTTGCTTGGATCTGTGGAGAAGGTGTGTACGAATTCATAGACCTGGTTTCTAAATCTGGGCGCTAAAGAAGAGAGTAGTTGTCGGATGGTGTTTTTTGTGGTTGTTTGAGCAAACCGTGAGGGAGTCAGTTCTATAAATAGCTGCTGTACCGGAGAGAAGAGGGGGGCTTTCATTGTACTTCCTGTTTCTGCAGGCTCGGCGCTTGGAGGAGGGCTTTCTAATTTAACTAGATTGGTATTGCAAGTATCAAGGGTGGTCTCTGCTTTGTCAAGGGCACCACTGCGGGCAGAATGTCTATTACATGAGAGTTCTAGTTCGGTATGTTTCTTCTTATAGGATGTATGCAGCTTCCTTAGCTCTTGCGTTTGGACTCGTCTCTCTTCAGATGTTAGGTCAGTGTTGTTTTTGAGTTTCCCCACGTTTTCTGCAAGAGTCTTGCAGTCGCTATCAAGTGCAAGGATGTCGTTGTTAATTGTTCTTAAAAATAATTGAGAACCTAGTTTTTTTCGCACTGTTTCATATAGGGTATTTATGCTCGCTTTCATTTCGGCTTGTGGATCGGCATATTCATGACAGGGTAGAAAAAAGCGAGTTTCTATTGCTTTTTTCTGAGAGGCTGACACAGCAAATTCACACAGCAGATTGCGTAGGGTTTTTATGTCTGCGTCCTCTAGTTTTGTTAATCTTTTTTCCAATGAAAGAAGGTCTTCAGAGAGGGTGTCAAGCTGTTGCTTATATAGCTCTTCAGCATGGTGTATAGCGAATGTGGAGGAACTTTTGGAGGAGGATGCTTTAGGGGGAGATAGATATTGTATCAGCTTCTCTATGAATCTATCCGGATATTTTATTTCTTCTTTTAGATACTTCTTTATGCTGACATGGTTCTGATCCTCTGAAGTAGTTTTTCTTCCGCGAAAAGAGCTGGTTTCACAGGGAGGTTTTGGTGGTTGACTTGCTCTAGCAGATTCGAGTGATTCCTCCAGCCGGAACTTCTTGCATACCTCTTCATAAACAGGATTGTGTGTCAGTGGGAGTAGATCGTCAATACGGTTTGTAGATTGCCTGATACACTCGAGCACGCAGTCCGTTTTTTCTGCATCCTCGAGAAAGTCGCTGATCATCAACAGGCCTATTAGATCTTCCGGATCAGTAGGGAGGTCTTTTGCCCAGTACCAAGCTAAGTCTTGCTGAAACATCCCATCGGGTAGGGGGATCTCTTCGACATCAAGGCGAGAAAGTAATGCAGATTTGCTAAGGATACAAGACACTTTCTGCCCTACTTGCTGGAGTACAAAATAATCACAAAGGTCGTCCAACTCCTTCTCAGTTGTAGCAGTTTCTAAACCGGCTAGCAACTTGTTTAGTAATATTGGGGAGATGGGTTCCGGACACGGGGTCTCTACGTGCGCAAGGTGTTCTGATAATTTTTCAGCAAGAGCCCATGCCACCTGTTGCATAAAGGGGCTATCCTTATAGCTGGATTTTATTTCGGCAAACCTCTCTATATTAGCGCGGTAGAAACTGCTTATTTGCCCCCCATCTTCTGCACAGTAACCCGGCTTGAGAGGATTCTCCCATTTATAGAAAAGCTTAGCAACCATGTCAGCTACTGAGTGGATAGGGTGTTCTGCGCGTAGATTGCCTGCCACCGTTCTTAACGCTTTTTGCACGCAGGGGATAGTGCCTATGCCTATCAGATCTAGGACTTTCTCCCTTGATAGTACACGGCTTTCCGGTGGAGAACAGTCAGTTGATGGCACACCTAAGGATCTACGCTCAATGCGGGAGATGTCGTCTACCACAGATCTTGTCCGGGGTATCTGACCGGCTTGATCCCGTGACAGGTCCAGCGGTTTGTAAAGTATAATGTCTGTACAAAGGTTTACTGTTGACATAAAATCAATTGTTGGTAAAGTATTAATACCTATTTTATACGAAAGTTGTAATTAATTCAGTAACATTTTTAACGCGTTATAATTAAAAATAGCCAATATTGTAAATATATTCTTATAGCATTCTATTTTAGCTACTTAGAAAACATCTATTCTATTGCAACAGGCCATTTGTTGCTAGTGGTAGCAGGAAGGATCCTCGCGTCCCCCGTAGCCTCTGTCTTCCGGTCCTATTTGGCTCGTACCGGGTCTCATGGCATATAGCAGAAAATGGCTTGCACCTCAAAGTAGGTTATGCAACGCTCGATGGCTACTTTTGTGATAAATAAATTGTCGCATGCGTGGAGCTCTCCCCAGGAGTCTCCTCCCTTCGGTTCAGGAGAAAGGAGATAAATTTCTTCAAACAATTTGTTGGTGAAGTAGGCTTTGCTAGGTTCTTTTAACACCTGTATATAACGATGCAGTCTTGTGTGCATATCTGCTTCAAAGCGGTTATGGATTACTGAGAGGAGAGAGGATAGTGCTACTACAGCCATTTGAGGCGAGGCGTCTTTTCTATCACAGGCTTCGGAGTGTATTTTCTGTTGCAGCGCTCTTCTGAAATCTTCTCCTTGCTCATAGGTAGCGGCAAATGCTGGCAGATCTCTCAGTGAGAGCTCCATCGCATTTTTTAGAGTGGATAGGTCGTCAAGCATGTGGATTTCTCCCCAGTTGTCCCCTCCCTTTGCCGGGTTGCAAGAGAGCTCGTACACCCTGCCAAAGATTGTATTTTGCAAAAGTAAAGGAAGCGTTTTTATACAAACGCGAAGGCTTTCTTTGATGGGCTCTTCCATATCTATGTGGGAGAGTAGTGCGATTTTTTCTAAAAGGATTTGCATGTGGAGAAGGCGGGTTTGTATCGAACTTAGCTCGGCGATGGCGGGAGCTTCCTTCTTTTTTGTTTTGCTCTCCGCGATTGTGGTAAGTCTCCTAGGAAGAAATGCTCGGGAGGCTTCTGTACACCTAGCGCTTGGTGGAGAGTCTTCTAAGCTAAGCAGTCTGGTATGGCAAATACAGAGAGTTAGCTCTCTTTTTTCAACTGCTTCACTATGCACAGTATATCTTTTACATAAAGATTTTAATTTGGCATTTTTCTGCTTACAAGATGTATACAGCACTCTGAGCGCTTGAGCTTGAGCCCGTCTCTCCTCAGGTGTTAAGCTAGTGTTGTCTTTGAGCTCCACCACTTTTTCTGCAAGAGCCTGGCAGTCGGCGTTAAGGTCAGAGGTGTTGTTGTTAATTATTGTTAAAAATAATAAGAAAATCAGTTGTCGTTGCACTTTTGGGTATAGGGCATCTATGCTCGCCCTCCTTTCAGCTTGTGGGTCGTCATATTCATGACAGGGAAGGAAAAAGCGAGTTTCTATCGTTTTTTTCTGGAAGGCGAGCGCAGCAAATGTGTCTAGCAGGGGGCGTAGGGTTTCAACGCCCACGTCCTTTACTTTTTTCAATGTTTCTTCAAATGAAGTAAGCTCTTCCTCAAGAGTGTTTAGGTGTTCTTCATATAGGCTCTCGGCATGGTGAATAGGAGATCCGGCAGGGCTTTTGGGAGGAGATACGGACTCTATAGAAGGATATAGACCTTGTACGATTTTCTTTGCGTATTTATCTGGAAAGCGAAGCACACTTTTTAAGTAGACTTCTGCAATGTCACTGTCTTGTTCCTCTAGGGCAGTTCCTCTGCTGCAAGGGATCCTGATTTCGGGAGGAGAGTAAGATTTTGCTGGTAGAATAGATAGGGGAGTGGGCATTGATTGATGTTTCTTTAAAGATTAAATGGGGGTTTTGCGAAAAAGTATATAGGATGTCTTATTAATTTTAAACCAAATTAAAGTGAAATAAAGTCTGTTATTGTGTTAGCCTTCCTTTCCTTTTGTGGAAGGATCCCTCTTGAAATCTTTCATGACGGTATGCATTCTCCGAATTGAAGATCCCGTAACCGGATTAGCGGCTAGTGTCTAAAATATGAATAAGCTCCCCTTTGAACAGAAAGAGATCGATGAAGCAGAGAAGCTGCTGCAAGGGAAAAAGGTGCAATTCCCCTTATTTTCTGAAGGCACGTATCAAGTAGAGGTATTTACCGAAAAAAAGGGGGCCTCTTGCTGGCCCTTTCTGCAGCTGAGCGACGAAGGGGCTCTTCTGGATTCTTTTTGCACATGTAGTACAGCGGAGAAGCTAGGGAGCTGTAAACATATAGCTGCAGCTTATTATAAAATTTATGATAAAAAGCCGTACCCCCTGCACATCCGGTTTCGAGAATCTCTATGGAATAGGATCTGTTTTTTAGCGAGCAGACGACATGGTTTTTCCTCAGACATTTTTGTAAGGACGGAGAAGGGCTATCAAATAGTGTCTGTCACTGGCAAGCTTCTTTTTACTCTCCAGGGAATCACAGATGAGGGCAAGAAAAGAATGGAGGAAATTCTTTTTCAGAGAGCCCCTGAAACGGAGGAGACATCTCTAAAGTTTTCTAATCTTCCCTCTGAGGAGATTGCCCTCTGGAGGCAGGGAAGACCAAGTCATCAACTGGAATACGAGCTTTCTTTTTGGTCTGATTTAGCTAAGTGGTGGATGTTTTTACATGAAGAGCGAAGATCTTATAAGATAGAATTTCTCTCTAAAGAAGGGCAACTTCCTTACTGGTTACAGATACACTGCGCTGATGTGGAAATTGGGTTTTACGTTGCCAAAGCAAACTGGCCTTCCTTGATTCCTTCCTTGTCGACAGTAGTCTCTCCACTAAAAATATATGAATTTCCCCAAAGGCAGGTAGAGAAAATACATTACGACAAGGAGAAGAGATCCTTTTTTGTCGAATATGAAAAAAAAGAGGAAGGAGAATCCCTAGAAAAACATCTAGAGCATGGCATAGAGATGGAAGGATGGATCTACGTAGCAGGAAGCGGGTTTTTCCCATCAAAAGCGGAAGATCTGTTTAAAGGCGATGTTATTCATAAGGAAAGGGTGTCTGCACTCTTACAGAAGTATCCCCATTTTGTGCGCAAATATTTGACAGGGGAAAAGATCCACGAGGGGAAATATAAACCTAAGTATCACCTGTTTTTTGATGATCGCCACTTTCTCCATGTGCAAACATTCTTGTTTGAGATGGGCGATTTAACGAAAGAGAAGTCTGCATTTTTTGGGTCATGGGTGTACGTAGATTCCCTAGGTTTTTTTCAGTTAGAAGACCCTCTTTTTGCGTCTGAAGAAGAAACTATTCCCGTGGAACAAGTCGGAGATTTTGTCAATAGACACCGGAGCTGGCTCAATCAGTTTGAAGGTTTTCAGACACATATAACAGCGCTAGAAGCCGATCTAACCTATGTGTTCGACCCAGAAAAAGGGCTTTCTTTTCAGTCACACCTCGATTTTTGGGAAGATAAAAATGAGCTTATTGACTGCATGGATTGGCTTTATATCCGTTCTAAGGGTTTTTTTCCGAAACCTAGAGAAAAGCTCAGCCCAGCGCTCTATGCAGGTCAGCGCATCCCTAAGAAGGAGATTTCTTCTTTTATCCGCCAGCATCAGCAAGATCTCGTCCTTCTTTCTTCCTTTTTTGCTTCACATTCCCCTGTGGAGAGAATAGAACTCGATATTTTTATCACGGAAGAAAATAGGATATGTGTACGTCCCTTTTACAATATCAAAATATCCTATAGTAAAGCGCGTATATTTTTTCTGGGAGAATATACCTATATCGAGAAGGAGGGGTTTGCAGAGATTCCTTATGAAAGAGTCTTGCTAGACGATTATTTAGAAGAGACTCTCATAGAGAAAAAAGAAGAAAATGCTTTCCTCTCCCATACACTAGAGGTGCTTCAGCCCTATATTCGCAGCTTAGATAAGAGACTGACAGTTCCAAAAGAGCTCCATCTAACCATCTGTGATCTCAAAAAAGAGGAGAAGGCCAAAGTAGGTAAGTGGGTGGTCGATCTCGGCTACGAGACGAATCTTGGCAAGGTCGATGTGATAGAGGTGTGGCAGGCAATCAAAAACAATCAAAAGTATCTTTTTTCTGATGCGGGGTTGATTTCGCTGAAACTGGCTCGATTTAACTGGCTGAAGGGCTTATCGAAAAAGCGGTTTCTTCTCAAAGGAAAGAAAATTCGTCTTTCTTCCTTGGAATGGATGCGACTTTTTGTCTTTGAAGATATAAGGGAAAATCTCTCCGGTGCTACAAGAGAGAAAAAAGCGAGAGCTCTTTTCCAGGAATTTCGCAACTTTGAGGTGGGCAAGCCCATTGATCTCGATGGACTCAACAGTCAGCTCAGGTCTTACCAGGAAACAGGAGTGAAATGGCTCTGGTTTTTGTATACAAATGGTCTTTCAGGGTTGTTATGTGATGATATGGGCCTTGGAAAAACACACCAAGCAATGGCGCTCATTGCTGCGGCCTTCAACGCTTCGGGCCGCACAGGAAAATACCTTGTCGTCTGCCCCACCTCTGTGATGTATCACTGGCAGGCGCTCTTTGCTAGATTTTTCCCTGCAGTAAGAGTCAATATGTTTTATGGGTATGGCAGGCAACTCTCCGACTTTGCGGAGAGCTATGATATTCTTCTCACCTCCTATGGGACGCTAAGAAGTGAAAAGGATCTTGTATCTAAAATCGTTTTTGATATTGCTATTTTTGATGAGATACAAAATGCAAAGAATCATCACTCCCTGACAAACAAGTCTTTGAGAGCTATGAAAAGCGGCGTGAAAGTGGGGCTTACAGGCACTCCGATAGAAAATAGGATCATGGAATTAAAGGCTTTATTTGATGTAGTGCTACCTACCTACCTACCTAGTGATGCGCAGTTTAAAGAGCTATTTGTGAATCCCATTGAAAAGAATCAAGATGAAGAGAAAAAGGCTTTGCTTTCCAGAGTAATCAAGCCTTTTATTTTGCGCAGGAAAAAGGCAGAGGTTTTATTAGAGCTGCCGGAGAAGATCGAAGAGATTTCCCATTGCGATCTCTCCGACCTACAAAAGCGGTTATATAAAGAAGTGTTTTTCCTGCAAAAAGAGAGCATGATGAAAGAGCTGAGTGAGCCGGGATCTGGCAAAGGATTTGTCCATATTTTTTCTGTTCTTTCTAAACTCAAGCAGATCTGCGACCATCCTTGTTTAATCAATAAGGATTTCGTCAACTATCATACCCACGCCTCCGGTAAGTGGGATCTATTTGTGGAGCTTCTTGAGGAGGCAAGAGAGAGCTCGCAGAAGGTGGTAGTCTTCTCCCAATACTTGGAGATGTTAGATATCATTGAACGCTACCTTACGAAGGAAAAGATCGGTTTTGCTGAAATTAGAGGCTCAACGCGCAACAGGAAGGAGGCTTTAGATCGTTTTCAAAAAGATCCTACGTGCGAGGTGTTTGTTGCCTCTTTGCAAGCAGCAGGAGTGGGCATTGATCTAACGGCAGGCTCTGTTGTGATCCATTACGATAGATGGTGGAATCCTGCCAAAGAAAATCAAGCCACAGATCGGGTGCATAGAATAGGGCAAAATAGAGGGGTGCAAGTGTTTAAACTTGTCACTAAAAAAACCATTGAAGAAAGAATTCATCAAATCATCGAAGAGAAAAAGACTCTTTTTGAAAGTGTTATAGGGTATGACGACCAGGACGTCCTCAAAGGGTTTACTAAACAAGACCTTATTGCCTTATTACATCTGTTAGAAAAAGATCTTGAATAATTATTTGCATTAAAACATTTGTTTCTAATTACAGTGGTTTTTAAATTATTTTTTAGTTTATTTTCGTTATTTTTTACGTGTTAACACCGTCCTATTAGAGGAAAATGGTGTTAATTATTCTTCGATGCAGTAAAATTCTTTTTCTTTCATTTATTTTGAGGCTCGTCGTGAAAAATGTGCTAAAGCTCGCTCTGGTGGGCAGACCAAATGTGGGTAAATCTGCTCTTTTCAATCGTCTATGTAAAAAGAACATAGCGATTGTGGACGAAGCTGTCGGCGTAACAAGAGATCGTCTTTATGCTGAGGCGGAGTTTTTTGGAAAACCTTTTCAAGTGATAGATACGGGGGGGATTGATCCCTTTTCCAATCTTCCTTTCGGAGAGGAGGTAAGGCAGCAAGCGGAGATTGCTATAGAGGAAGCTGATGTCTTGGTGATGGTAGTCGATGCAAGGGTGGGTATTACCTCTCTTGATGA
>JAHFTP010000069.1 GCA_023265495.1 Chlamydiota bacterium | reverse complement strand
CAATATTATCACTAGCAACATTGGCTTTGCAAACTTGGCGGCCACCTTTTCCAATAACACGATCACTACGACAGGTCTGGGAACGTATGGGTTTAATCAGAGCATGACGGGCTCTAGCATACTCACGCAGACGCTGAGTAATAATACGGTTAACACCACCTCTGATTGCTTCCATATGAATGTAGGAGACAATGCGAACCTGACATCTACCTATGCGACGAACACCGTGAATTCTAGTGGAGGCAACGGTGTTTTCCCTATTCTTAGCGGCTCTAGCGTTGCCAATATAACAGTGTCGAACAACACGATCTCTGGCAATACCGGCGGGGTGCGAGGTCTAGTCACCGGTGCAGCCAACCACACGACAGCCATTACAAATAACCAGATTGTAGCGGGGCCAGGGAGCTTTGGCATCCAATTCCCCACACAAGGGGACTTCAGCGTGTCTAATGTCACTATTAGCGGCAACGTCATTAACGCGCCTGCCGGAGCAGTGTATAGTCAAGCCATTGCTCAAGCGAGTGTCACCTACTCAGTAACTACGAACAACGCCACTGCGACTGCCGGTACGGCTATGAATTTCATTGGCTTGCAGCTGACTACAAGCTCGATCTCCGTAGAGAATAATACGATTTCATCGCCTGCAGGTTTTGGTCTTAGCTTCTCCAATGGTTCTTTCGGAGGGACGGATATCTCTACCGGTGATTTCCTAGCTAAAGGCAATACGATTGGGCTATGCAGCCAAGATCCGATATCTATATTCTCAGATGGCGCTTCGGTCACGACATCCAGGGTGCTTAACAATTCATTTACACAAGTGCCGACAGCATTGCCGTATGTACAGATATCGACCATTGACACTTCTTCTCAGTGTTTGACTTTCCAAGGAAATGTGATTTCTCCTGCACCTACTATATCGGCAAATGATTTCCATTTCACACAAGCCAATACGGGTACATTTAACCTGGCGCCTCTCTCCGGTAACGTTGGGTATATACAGACTACAGGTACGATTACCCCTGTGAGCAGCTGCCCTTAAACTTTCTCAGTGGCCGGCGGCACTAGAGTGAAATGTTTTTCTAGAAGTTTGGAGAGATTTCTCATGTCAAAAGGTTTGAAGAATGTATCTACCATGCCTGCACTCATGTAGCGCTCTTTATCTAAGGTGTTGCTCGTAATCGCTACGATCACGGAAGGCGCTCTCCCGAGCACCTTTTCAAAATCTCTAATTTCTCTTGTGGCTTGGAGCCCATCTTTTACGGGCATTTGTATGTCCATGAAGATCAAAGGATAGTGTGTTGTTTTGCACATATCCACAGCCTCTTGTCCGTTGGCAGCAATGTCTATGCGTGTATGTTTTTGGTGTTGCAGGGCTCTTTGGAAGAGTTTGGTGGTAATGGATTCATCGTCGACGATTAAAATGGGCGTATCTGCAGTAAGAAGGGGTTTTTCTTTTAAAACTTGAGGTATGCTCGATAGAACTGCTGCTAGCATTTGAAAACTGCATTCCTCTCCATCCTTAACGTAGGTCACGGTAGCTAAAGGTGCACGTTTATCTGCTTCAAAAAAAATACCAGCTCTTCTTTGCCTCACCACTGGTCTCGGTTCCGAAGAGGAGGAACTGAGTACCAAGGCATGTTCAGAGTCCTCCGGCACTAAGGGGGTTGTCTTAACTTCTTTTTTTATCTCTTTTGGTTTTGCAGTGTAGTGAGGAAGTGATAGAGAAAAGGTGGTTGCATTCCTATCTCCTAATGACCGGCTTAGCACGGCAAAGGTCCCTTCCATATATTCGACTAATTGTTTGCAGGTAAAAATTTTTAGTCCGCCGCTTTGAAAATCTCTAGAGGGGAAGTATCTTGTGAGAGTCGTCCCTGCCAAAACGTTTTCTAAGTACTTGCTTTCGAGTAAGGGTCCGTAGGAGGTCACAGTACAGTGTAGATGGTCTGTATCCGTATGATCGATATGTAGGGTAATAGGGTCAGAAGATCCATAGCGGAACGCATTGCTCAGCAACACATGCAAGATGAACAGTGTCCTCTCCTTATCTATAGAATAGCAAGTGGCATCCGATGTCGCAGACGAGGTAATATGCAAACGTCCTGAAGAAATTTCCTCTGCATATTTACTGCATAAGTCCCCTATTAGGGATGGTATGCTTTCCCTCTCTATTTTTAGAAGGAGCTCTTTGTTTTGCAAAGTAAAATAGATTTGCAGCGTCTGTAAGCTCAGCATTAATCTATCCAAATGGGGCTGCAAGCTGCGTTGCACAGCATCTGGCCTCGTTTTCATCACCTCTTGCAGGCGGCTAAGATCCTTGGAAATATTTTTGAGATCTTGTCCCCATTTTCTAAAATAGATGCCGCCGAGCCTCGTGGGCGTATCTTGTTTTGGTGGCAGCGGTCTTTCTCTTCTGGGAGAATCCGTTTTCTCTTCACTCTCAGAAAAAGCAATAGAGGATTGTATCTTTGTGCTCGTATTGGAGCATCTTTCTCTCAGGGTGGTTAACAACGGCTCAAAGAAGGGGGCCTCTTCGAGTGGAGTATCTGCTGCTAAGCGGTTGATGCCACCTGCGATATGGTGTTGGAAAAACAGTCCATCCCTTGTTTTGCATTCGCTAAGATAGAGCGGTTGTGAAGAGCTTTCCCGAAAAGAGGAGGAAGATTCGGTTATTAAGCAAGGGAGCCTTCCCTTTACTATGCTGGCAGTTCTGATCTCAGTAGTAGGAGGAATCGGGGGAGACTTGGAAGTCGGAGAGTGATTCATGCCGGAAGCAGGATCTGTTTTTATTGGCTGAGTCATAGAATAAACTCGCTTTTTGTACCGGATAGATCCGGTGTAAATTATTATTTAGGCTAATAGCTTTTGTCATAAAAAGGAAAGGATATCCAAGTATCCTTTCTTAAAAGTCTATCAGGCTTTAGTTCTTTGTAATTATATATGTTTTTGTGTTTTATTTATCGTTAATTTTCTGATTTGTTTGAATATTGTATATTAGTTTAAAAATGCGCCTATTCTTCTGATAATAAAAAATTTACTATAAAAGATGAGATGTGTAAAAAAAAGACTCTATCAGTATGAGTGTCAAATAGATAGAGCATTTGTCTGGTGTTTTTTTAAGCTTAAAAAGGAGAGTTTATTAATGTAAACGGTTTGTTTTCAGGTTTTTATGGCCGTTTAAAAATATTTTTATATATAAGCCAGTCAGGTTCCATTTTGGGGTTGGATGTTTTCTAACAGCTCCAAGGTTCCAGTTTTCTCTAAGCCTTTCTTTCTCATAGTGATAAGTTCACTTGCAAAAGCCTCCTAGTCATGGCTGGCTTTTTTTAATGTCGTAATTGGAAGTTTCTAATTAGTGCTTACATTATATAAAATAATGTTGAGTATTAAATGTTTTATTTGATATAATGTAAGTTATGATAATTAATCATTTAACTAAATAATGCAAAAGGAAGGTAAAAATGACGAGTAATACACGTAAGGTAGATAATAATAGGTTGTCCGAGTATCCTGTGCATACGGTAAGGGGCTGGACAACGCCTTCGTCTAAAACGCATCTGCCTACTCCCGGTAGCGCGGCAATGAATTCAAAAATGTCTTCGGTGGCTAAGAGGACATTAGTCCAAAATACTGGTAGTACAGATTCAACAAGGTTGGTGGAGGGGATGGAGGTCAGTTCTACTTCCGGTAGCGCAGTGTCGAGTCAAAGCAAAGCCTCGTCGTCAGAGTCCGATGTCGGTCTCCTTATGGTTGAGGGAGAGTCTCGATTAGTTGGGGGGCCGGGGGTCGCCACAATAGACTCCAATGAGGATGGTCGAATATCTGAGTCTCCCGAATTCACTATTAAAAATTTAGGTGGATTTAACAGTTTTGTAACACCGGATGCTGTGGTGGTCACAAGAGGCTGCAACGGAGTTGGCGACAGAGCATGCGAATTGGTCCCTCCTAAGCAGAAAAAAATCCCCGAAGATGGAACAGTCGTGACCTTATAAATGTTCTTCTAAGTAAGGAAAATGCTTTGCAGGATGAGCGAGTAATTTGGGCGATAGCCGCTGTACTAGCGCTCTTCCTGCAAAGGTGTTCTCTTTTCCAGTCTTTCTAAAAAATCTTTAAAATAAGCCGTGCTGCGTAAGTTGTCTAACCAGTCATCTTGTAAGATCTCTTCAAGGGGGGGGAGGGCGTGAAAACTGTCCGCTTTTTCTATAAAGCCCATGGCTTTCTCATATTGCCTTAGAAGGGAGTATAAACAGCCGAGGTGATAGTAGGCCGTAGCGTTTCCTAGTTTAGCGGCTTGAGTGAGCTTGAGCTCTGCATCGCGGTAGTGATTTTCTGCTTCAAGGCGGTCGGAGCAGTGTTCTGCCGCATTGATTAAGGTGATCCCCTGATCTACGAGAAGTAGGTCATTTTCTTCTTCTTGTTTGCTAGCAATGCGGAAGTAGTGAAGCGCTCTGTAAAAGTTGTCTATATCTCCGGTAAGGTCTCCTAAATGAGAAAAGGAGAGGGCCAGGTGATGGTGTATTTGAAAAAAGTCGGGGTCGATCATCAGCACGTGGGAAAATACTTCTATGGCTTTTGTATAGTAGGACTCTTCTTCACGATAGTCTCCTAGGAGATCTAGTGTGCGTGCATAGTGGAAGAGCCAGTCGGGATGGATATAAGCTGCATTTTTTTGGATGTTTAGCGCCCTTTCAAAATAGGCGAGGGCATGTTCAAACCATTTTTCGTTGCGAGTGACCTCTCCAATTTTTAAAAGACAGAGCGCATATTCAAATAGGTAATAACTATTATTAGGTTGCAGGTCGATGGCTTTGCAGAAAAAACGGATCGCCTTCTCATAGGGGTCAATGTCTGTTTCTAGCTGCCCTAGTGCAGAGTAGGTGGCAGCAATCGCCTGCCAGTGGGTGTGGAGTCTCCTATCTATGGATAGCCCCTGCTGAAAATGTTCTATCGCCTGGTAGTGGTAGTCATAGTCATTGAAATATCTGCCAAAGGAGTTCAGACAGAGCCCAAAACTATACCAAATAGTGGGGAGCTCGCTGTCCATCTCTACTGCGAGAGATAGTTTGTTTTGTCCTTCGCAGAGGAGGTCGATCCTCTCAGTAAGCTCGCCTAAAAGAGCTAGAGCTTCTCCCCACGTGGCTAGTATATGCGGGTCTGAGGGGTTAAGGCTATGGGCCCTATGGCACTTTTCTATGGAGGCTCTTACCTTTTTACTATCCGACATTTTCCTTCCAGCCTGGCAGAGCAGCGAGGCCCACTTCAGCCATAGGCCCGCATCGTCGGAGCGCAGGCGTAGCGCCGTAGCAAAGCAGTCATTGGCTTGCGAGAAGTGGTCTTCGTCGTGTGTGTAGTCATAGAGGCTTTGCAGGGCCACGGAGAGGCTTTCCCACCCCGTAGAGGGGGTGTTGGGATGTGAGGAGAGCGCATGCTTAAAGCAGTGAATGGCCTTGATGCAATGGCGGACGTCATTGATACAGGTAGATACTTGTAAATGTCCTTCTCCAAAGTCCTGCCAAAATTCTGCGGGGAGCGTTTCTCGGTAGGAAGTGGCCTTTTGAAAAAAGTCTAAGGCTATCTGCCAGTCAAGCGCTTCTGTGGAATGTGTGGCTATGGCTGAGGCTACTTTCCCATAGTTCCAGTAGAGGGTGCTGATCATTTCCTTCGGTTGCCCCGTGCTGTAGGAGATTGCTTTTTCCAGTTTTTCTTTTGCCTCCTGGATATAATGATATTCTTTACTCGTTTTACCGAGGTGGAGAAGTGCATTTCCCCACATATGCCAACTAGCAAAATAGTCGGGCAAAAGAAGGCAGGCTTTTTTAAATTTTTTGTTGGCGAGGAGAAGGGATTTTTCCTTTCCGGCCTCTAGGCCATAGGTGTAGAGAGCAAGGCCTTGGTGAAAGAAAATTTTTGCATTGTCCGGATCTAGTTCGATGGCAGAAGAAAATAAGCTCATGCCATCATTAAGATCGCCCTTAAGAAGGCTTTGTTCTCCTTCCAAAGAAAGAGTCTCCGCCACCCGCTTTCTATCCTCAGATGCTGTCTGAGGATTACCTGACGGTATCAAACAATCTATATGCATAGGATCTGCGATATTATAGGTTACAGGTTCCATTACTCTCTTTCCCGGGTAGTAAGGACATAAAGGATCGGATTATAGGAAAGGAGGTTTTTTTTGTACAATCATCTGCTTAAAATAAATGATTGTCGTAAAAGAAATGCTGTCTTTAACGCTTAATAGTAAGACTGTTGAATTGTGAATAATTTATGAAAACAATAGCGTTTCTTTCTTATTTTTTCTAAAAAATAAGGTTTTTACCCCTGATTATTTCACAGCTTCATAAAAAGTTTTTACAAAGTGTTCTTTGGAGAAAAGCAGAGCTTGTTCACTTTGTAGAAACTGCGCTATATGGCTTACATAGTCGTTATACGTTTCTTCCGACATAGACTCCATAAACGCATAGAGCTGCTCATCAGAGGAGAAGTCTCTTCTGTCGATGAAACAGTTTTTAGGGATGTAGTCTTCGATGTTGGTAGCCCCTAGGTAGACAGGGATATTGCCGACTGCAAAGCAATCGAAGATCTTTTCTGTGATGTACCCTTTGATATGGGTCATATTTTCATAACAGATGGAGAAGCGATAGCTTTTCAAAGTGGCGTATTTATCTTCGACAGATCCTTTATAGTGTTTATAAGGCTGGTCTGTCCATCCTCTTCCATAGAAGTCAAAGTCTGCTGCATCTTTTGTTTCAAAGAAGCCCACCACCTTTTTTCTTTCATCGTATAGAGCGTAAGGATGTTTGCTTGTTCTGTTCGTGCCGAGAAGTGTACATAGTTTGCGTTCTTTAAATGCAGGGAGATTTTCTTGCATGGGGACATGTACAGGATAGAAGAATTTGAAAAACTTTTTATTGTCCACTAGGTCGTCATTCCATGTGTAGATTTTAGAAAAGCAGCCTTCATATCGCTTTCTGTATAAGGAGGGATGCACAGTGGGCGGCTCCCAGGCAAATAAGATGAATTTCTGCGAGTGGACTTTCTTTAGCTGTGTTTTAGAGATGTATTGAGGGATGTTCCAGAAAACAAAAGAAGAAGTGGTATCGTTGGTGAACTGTGTGTGCGCATCTTGTCCAATGAGTTTTAAGCAGCTATCGAAAAATTTCGTCAGGAAGGTGGGCTTGTGAAAGAAGGGATATTCTTTCATGTCGGAGCAGGTGATGCTGATATCTTGTTTTTCTAAAAAGGATTTCATCGGGAAGAACGAGTTTGCGTCCAAGAAGATATCTTGAGAAGTGGGCTCTTTAGTGAAGTTGTGGATGAGTTTTATTTGCCGATTTTCCGCGTAGGCATAAGAAGAAAAATTCAGAAGACAAGACAACACAAGACATCCGCATTTGGTTCTCATAAGCTAACTCGTGGTAATTGGTGAAACGAAAATGTAGGTTTTATTGTTTTTTTGTGCAATAATTTTCTTAAATTTTTTTTTGGAGGGGTGATGTTTATCTATAAGACGACAGTGCGATTGCAAGATACGGATGCAACAGGGGTTATCTATTTCTCTCAGATGCAAAAACTTTGTTTGGAAGCATTTGAAGAGAAGTTAAAACAAGGGGGTTTTTCTTTAAGAAGTTTGATCGACTCTCCTTACCTTCTTCCTATTGTTCATGCAGAGGCGGACTATCTATCTGCTCTGCGAGTAGATGAAGAGATCCTCATTTACGTCTCTGTCAGCAAGAGGGGAACCAGTTCTTTTACTTTACAATATGAGCTCTATAAGGAAAAGACGATGGAATGTGCCGGCAAGGCAAGCATTGTTCACGTGGCAGTGTTTAAAGAGGGGTTCAAATCGACTCCGATCCCCGAGTGTTTGCTCAAGATTTTAGAAGAGTTGTCAATGCAAGCTTGCGCAGCGCCTTCCTGTCCCACTTGATAGAGTTTTCCACAAGGTCGCCGGGAAGGGAAACTATCTGCTTAGGTATGCAGAATTTAGGCAAAACGGACAAGAGCCTTTCTCTGATCTCCTCGGCACTAGTTCCGCAGGTGTTGTGAATAAAGGCAAAGGGTCTCTCTCCATACTCTTCGTCCGGGATGGGGACAACAACGGCAAGGTAGATGCCGGTCAGCGAGCAAAGAGCTCTTTCGATTTCTTCAGGGGAGATATTTTCTCCCCCTGAAATAAAGAGCAAATCTTTTCTTCCTTTGATGACTAGGTTATCCGAGGCGTCCCACTCTCCCAAGTCTTTCGTGGCAAACCACCCGTCAATGAGAGGCAGAAAAAGCATGTCTTCTTGTAGATAGCCTTTAAATAAGGTTTTCCCTTTGACTAAGATTTCCCCGTCGGAGGCAATTTGTACTTCTCTAAAGGGAAGGACTTTTCCT
>JAHFTP010000068.1 GCA_023265495.1 Chlamydiota bacterium | reverse complement strand
TTTCTTTGGCAAGACGCATAATATAGTCCCCTGCCGCTACAAGAACTTCTTTATTGGCGAGTGCTACAGTCTTCCGATGAGAAATGGCCTCTACTGTAGGCAAAATCCCCATCGCTCCAGAAATAGCAGATAAAACCAGATCAGATCCTTCACAGCTTGCCACGGCGAGAAGGCCTTCCATGCCACTGACAATGTTACAAAAAGGGAGCCTGCGCTTCAACTCACTCGCTTTTTCCCTATTGTACACTGCGACAAGTTGGGGATGAAACTCTTCGATTTGCTTGTGCAGGAGGTCAATATTTTCTCCGGCGGCTAAGGCCACTACTTCGATTTCTTCCGGAAAATGGCGCACCACTTCAAGCGCACTTGTCCCAATAGAACCCGTGCTTCCTAAGATCGCTATTTTCTTATGAGTAAAATGACTTGTCATAAATAATAATAATTTATTTTAAATTCACAATTAAACTTATCACCGGATTGTCTATATGTCAACGTCTATTCAATAGGGCTACGCCTTTGTTTTAATCTTAACAAAAGCTCTTCTAATAACCCCATGTCCTGGCGCAAATAGCAAAGCCACCGCAAACGCTGCGGTAAGTAAAGTCACCAGAAGTCCTGCAGTCGATACAGGCGCATTATATACTGAGAGGATGTGCCTTGACAGAGCCACAGCTATCAGTGATAAAACTGCGCTCACTGCAGAGGATAAATAGATAAGATTTTTTACATTTTTAGAAAAAAATCGAGCAAGCAACGTTGGTGTCACGAATAAGGAAAGAACAAGTAATACTCCCACAGCTCTAAATGCCGCAATAGAGGTTGCAGCTGTTATGCACATGAGAAAATAATTCATCGTCTCCACGGGCCAACCGAGCGTTTTAGCAAAAGAAGAATCAAAAGCCACAGTCTTAAGCCCTCTAAAAAAGAGAGCAAAGACACATATGTTCGCAAGGGCCACACCAAAAACGAGCCTCACATCTTCTATTTCGAGAGCATCAATATTACCCATGACGGCTTCCGTGCCGATATGTACGTCTCTAGCGAACACCGTCACTCCCACAATACCGAGTGCAAACAGCGTGCTAAATACCAGGCCGATGCTTGCATCTTCTTGCATCTTCATCACATGAACGAGAAAATGGGTAATGCCAGTAGTAAACAAAGCTGCTAGCAAGGACGCTAAAAAAAGCACTTTTACCGAGAGAAATGAGCTTGAAAAATCTCCCATTGCAAGATCATTGTGCATGATCATATAGGCGATAATGATCCCGAGCAAAATGGTATGAGAAAGAGCGTTGGCTAGCATGGCAATTCGTTTAAGCACTAAAAAAGCACCTACAAGAGCTGTAGAAATACTCAATCCCACCAAAACAAGAAGTTGAAGCTCATCAGACACCAGATCACGACTTGTGAGCGATCCACTTAAGAAGTGGGGTATTCTATGAAATAAAACACCAAAGAACTCAAAGAGACTTGCCCCCCTATAAGGATTGACTGAAGCTGCATAAAAGATCATAACTTACTACCTGGAATCGGTTGTTGGTGTGGATCCTCTTTGGGATCTCCTAAAAACTCCATGAGCTGCCTTTCTATTTCCGGGGTTAATACATGTTCCATCTCTTCTGCGCTTGCATGTACTTTTTCTTTGCTATGCCCCATCTGGACGAGATACGCCTCCCACAGGCGATGCAATCGTACGATGTGGGCCGCTTTTTGTCTGCCATCCTCGTTTAACAGGTAGAGCCCTTTTTTTTTCTCTATCCAACCTTGGTAGATAAGCACTCTGAGCTGAAAAAGGCCTTCTAGCTTGGACAGGTTTTGCATGGTGCATATCTGGCTCAATGTGAACCCTGTTTTTTGCCGATGTTTCCAAAGGCTTTTTACCATATTTTCCCGCTGCGATTGATTTTTAAACCTATGTCTGCGAATGAAGCGGAAGATAAGCCCTCTTTTAGGAGATAGGATAATGGCTGCCATACAAAAAAAGGAGGAGGCAAGCAAAATCATAGGTCCGGTAGGGAGAGATACTCTCATAGAGGCTCTCTCAGACAAGTATTGGGAAAGCGTCAAAGAAAGATAATTACCTAAAAAACCACTTACCCCTCCAATGATGGCTGAGAAAATAAGGACTTTTTTCATGCTGCATGTCAGCTGTCTAGCACAGAGCACGGGAGCCACAAGCATGCCGGACATGAGCACAACACCCACACTCCTTATTCCTACAACGACGGCCAAAACAAGAAGCCAGATCATCCAGGTATCTACCAAAGAAACGGAAATATTGAGACTTTTTGCAAAGTTCCGATCAAAGGTAACCACTTCAAAAACGCGAAAAAATAGAAGAAAGGAGACAACTACAATCACACATAGGACTCCATAGAGCACCACGTGTATGTCCGTCATGGTAGCTGCCTGCCCGTATAGAAATACTTGGACCTGTTTATAAAGAAGGGGGTGAGAGAATTGTATTCTGCTTGCAACGAGAACACCTACGCCAAAAAAAGAGGATAAAACAAGACAGAGCAGGGAGTCATCTTTCATAGAAAATCTGCTTTGCAGAAAATCGAGCACCCTTGCCCCCAGTAGTGCAAAGAGAAAAGCGCCTCCCAATACAATGTAACTAAAGGACTCTTCAAAAGAGGAAAAAAAACAAGCAAAGACGGCCACAGCTAACACTACGCCCGGATAGGCGGCATGAGAGAGAGCCTCCCCTAGCAAAGATCTTTTCCTTAGCACGACCACTGCACCGACAAGAGAGGAAGCAACACACATGAGTATGCTGCCGATCGTAGGAGCTCGAAGTACCGGATCTGTAAAAAATTCCCAAAAAGCAATCACGGCGTCCTCTACTTGAATCCCAGCGTCTTATTTTGAGATAGTTTTGCTGCCTGATCTAATAAAACACTATTTTTTCCATAGGTCTTTGCAATAGATTCTGCATGGAACACTGACTCTGTAGGACCCGAGCAAACAAGGGATGTGTTCAACATAATGACCCAATCAAAATATTGCTCCACAGAGTGGAGATCATGGTGGACAACAAAGAGAGTTTTTCCCTCTTTTTTTAACTGATCAAATACGGAGATAATCACTTTTTCTGTGGCCATATCAACGCCGGCAAATGGCTCATCCATGAGAAGCATGTCCGCTTCTTGCAAAAGTGCTCTTGCAAGAAATAATCGCTGTTGCTGTCCCCCAGAAAGTTGACTGATTTGTCTTTTAGCAAAAGAATCCATCCCGAGCAGATCCATAGCTTTTCTTGCAGCTTCTCTATCAGCAAGCGAGGACCATTTGAACAATCCCAGTTTTCCAAATCGGCCCATCAGTACCAAGTCATAGGCAGTAATGGGAAAATCCCAATCGACTGAGGAGCGTTGAGGGACATACGCTATTTTGCTGCGCACCTTTTTTAAAGGTTTTCCCCAAAATTCCATGCAACCCGAGAGGGGCTTTACAATTTCCATCATCGCCTTTAGTAGAGTGCTCTTCCCCGCTCCATTAGGGCCGATAATACCCACACACTTTCCTTGCGGCACTTCAAGATCTACGTCCCACAGGACTGGCGTCGTATCATAGTTCACAGTCAGTTGCTTGATCTTTAATGCGGGAACACTTTCTTTTACTGCCATTCTTGCACAAGGGTTTTTGCATTGTGTTGTATCATATCGAGGTAGGTACCTGCATCAGAATTTTTTGCACCCATTGCATCGCCATAGAGGACTTGCGCAGAAAATTTTATTTCTCTCTTCTTCTCTCTGCAGGCGAAAACGATTTTTTTTAAGGAATCTTTACTCACGTTGGATTCAGGGAATACGACTTGCACATGATGAAACAGAAGAAAGTCAATAATCGCTTGAATATCCATAGTGCTTAGCTGTCCGTCTGGAGCTAGACCCTCCGGTGCTGCCAGTCTTTTTTTCCACTCTCCTGTTATTTGTTCATCAGGCGTTGCCAAGTAGCTTCTTGCAAAATATCCGAAAGCATCATGGCTCGTAACAAGGAATCTTTTTTCCTCAGGAATATTTTGGAGTTCTTGGACAATCTGCGCATGAACAGAGAGCATCTCCTTTCGACACTCTTGTGCCCGCTCTCTATAATAGAGCTCCCCTTCAGGATCCGCTTGAACAAGCGACTGCAATATAGGATCAATCACATACTGCCAAGCCGATATATCCATCCAAAGGTGAGGATCCATTTCTCCATTTACATGAAGCACAACTTCAGGATGCCTCTGCAAAACATCATCTCCAACTGCAAGGGAAAAAGGATGCTTTTGCAACTTAGCGTGAAGACTAGCCCCATGCTCGAGATTGAGTCCATTATAAAATACAATGTCCGCATCTATGATTTTTTCATCATCTCCTTTGACCAGCTCGTAGCTATGAGGATCCATCTCCCCAATAATAAGAGCTGAGTGCTCTACCCTCTCTCCTCCCACTTTTGCCACTACATCATCAATCATAGCTGTAGTAGATAACACTCGAATCTGCCCCGCATGCTCCCCTTTTCTATCCGGCGCAGAACATTGCGCTAAAAAAAAGACTGCCGCCAAAGCAAAGGCAATACAAGTTATTAACATACGCATAAACACTCTTTTCCTCACTTGGATGCCAGCTCTTTAAGCATGGCAAATGAATAAATTCCTTTCGAGCAACCGGTGGTAAATTCTATCTTGAGTGCATACCGCCCTACACTGAAAATACGCCTGGCACTTACCTCTTCTGCATTTGGTTCCCTCTTCTCATCCTGACATCGCACACAAGGACAATTTTTTTGCAAATCAGCCAGCCTATGGTGGGTTATTGTACCATCTAACCATTCAATAGTAAATGTAGTATTGTCTTTCTGATAAATACTTAAAATAAAGCGACTTTTGTCAATTGACATCTTTTATCTCCCAAGCAAAATCAAAATGCTTCTTACATCTCACTTCCGCTTGTTCTAATTCATACAGATGATCCACCACTTGAGAAGAAAGTTCTTGATAGGCAAGTGCTGCACCACTGTCGGGAACACAAGAAAAAAGGGATTTTCCTTCATCTCCGCATGCGCTGATATGGGGATCTAAAGGGATCTCTCCAAGGAAAGGGACACCAAATTCCTTAGAGATTTTTTTACCGCCTCCTCTTCCTAGCGGATAATATTTTCTTTTAGATACAGGCTCCTCGAAATAGCTCATATTTTCCACAACACCTAGCACTGCCACATGAGATCGATGAAACATCTCTGTTGCTTTTCTCACATCCATCAAAGCTACTTCTTGAGGCGTTGTTACTATAAGAGCTCCGGAGAAAACCATTTTTTGCATGATAGTCAGCTGAATATCTCCTGTCCCCGGAGGAAAATCTACTAGTAAGAAATCAAGCTCGCCCCAATCTACGTTGTCTAGCAACTCCCCTATGAACCCATTGGCAATAGGGGCTCTTACAAAAAGCCCCTCTCCTTCTTTTCGTATATAACTGACCGATATAGCTTTGATCCCTAAAGAGGAAAAAGGGAGCATTTGCTCAGGGTTCTCTCGCGACACCCTCATATCCTCGCTTGTAGGAAGCATTCGAGAAAAGGAGGGCCCATAAATATCTGCGTCCACAATCCCTACACTATACTTTTTCTTCGCTAGGCAAAGCGCCAGATTCACGGCTACACTTGATTTGCCAACCCCCCCCTTTCCTGCAGCTATAGCTATGGTATATCTTACTTTCTTTACTAAATCAGTATGCATACAACTCCCCTATAAGGAGAGTTAATAGTACCTTTTTTTACCTTTGACTTCAAAATGATTTTTCTTATGAACCGATTCTGTAAATCAATTCAAATAAGATAAACAGTTGCATAAAAATAGCAATCATTAATAAAATCCGATAATTGAATAAAAACACGATTTTTTTGATCCAGCGACTGAAGTTCTTATTTTGAAAAAAACTATTTTGTAAATAATGCCTTATGTGTTACACCAGTAATCTTAGTGCAGAAATGAAGAACTAAGTAAGTTAGAGTCAAAATCGTGGTAAATTAAATCGGACTTCAATAATTTTTCTTGAAGCCGATTAAAGAAATAGTTATATTGCTTAATTTAACAGCAACAACAATTGTCATTAAACAAAAGGAAAGATCCATGAACCCTAACAGAGAAGAAATGGTCGAAACAAAAACAAAAAATCTTCGAGAAGTAGAAGACATAATCACAAAAGCAATAAAGAAAGTAAATGGCAGGAAAGAAAATGATCTCTGCAAATATATCCCTATGACTTCTGGCGGATATATGCACCATTTCACTTTAAGAAAAATGAAAAACCGCCACCCTAGCGAGCTTGGATCTTTAATTGAAAAATTCATTATCAATGCTGACAGGCCTCTCTCCGTTGCCCCAAAACAAAGAGCTGCTAGAGGCTCTCGCAAAAGAAAAGATCAAGTAACCTTCTCTCGCACTCAACTAGAAAGAATGCTCAATATTGCAAGACTCGCTGGCGACAAGGAAATGGTTTCTATCCTTGCTCCAAAAAAATCTTTGGCCACTTGCAAAAGAGAGCTTATCGCTTCCATTAGACACGGGAAAGTAGAAGCAGAACTATGGAATGCTTATGTGGAGTCTCTTACTGTTCTACAAAACTGCTTACTGCAAGAACAAGCACAAGCAACAGCATTTAGCCGTTAATTTTTTCCCTTCATCAAACCACTTTTGCTTAAGATAGGCAAAAGTGGTTTTTTCTTTTCTAGAAAGAAGCCTTCTTCTAGAATACCCTCACTGTTTCTACAATTTTTTCTTTCAAACAACAATAGGAAGTACAAACATGTCAACCGATGCAACCAGAGTATCACGCCAAACTTTATTGTTACACCCACCCGTCCCTCCTTCGACCGACGGAAGATTCCCTCCCGACACCACCCCCTCTACAACAACTAGAGTTTCCTCCTTTGCACCTCCTGCAATCGGAAGAGGCACTGATCGCGCGCCGCAGGGCCTCTTAGACGGTCTTGACCTAAGTGAAATACGAGTAACACTCCTCACCAACTCAGATAGATGTGTGACTCCTCCAGGAGGATTTGCAATGGTGAGCGTAGCTCCTACGCCCGAGGCCTTAGCTAGACGAGCTTTTGAGAGAATATCTCTGAGAAATCCCTAACAGCACTTCTTGTTTTTTGGGAGCCGTGTGGCTCCCTCTGTTTTCTATTGGTAAAATATTCTATAACTCTTATGCTTGCCCCTTATGCATATACATGATCTCATCGCCTTACCACTTCCTTCTTCATTTTATTCCCTTTTCGAAAGGATATCCTATGGAGTCCCTTCTGCCCTTTGGAGAGATCCTACCTCTTTGCATCTTACCCTAAAATATTTAGGCGAAATCTCTCACGCTGATGAAATCGACGTGAAACAAATTCTTGGGACTCTAGATTACCCTCCCTTTACTTTGACAATACAAGGATTTACCTTACTTAAATCTGACTCTCACACTTCCCTTGCAGTCCAAATCTCCCCTTCCCAAGAGCTTAACAGGTTAAGAAGCCTAATCCTTACAGAATTAAAAGAAAAAAATATCACTAAAGAAAAAGAATCTTTTACTCCGCATATCTCCCTTGCAGACATCCCCCCCGGTCCCAATCAAAGACTCCATGAATACCTCTTTGACATGCAATCTTACTCTTTCCCCCAATGGGCTGTCGATCAAGTGGGTTTTTATCAAACCTATCGAACAGAAAAACATATTATCTATGATTTAATTGAAACGTTTTATCTAAAAAAAGAATAAAAACTGCTCAAGCCAAATAAACAATTTCCTAAAAAGAAAATCCTATTCCACCCCATTTTGGCCTTGCGTTTAATCGACAGATGATTAAAAATGTTTTTTTCGCGAAGAACCCTTTTTGTATAAATCGTGCCCACCATGAGGCACATAATTTGTTATAACTTGTTTAGAGGATAAAACATGTCACAAACCACAAAACCAGAATTTGGTAGATGGAGGTCCTTCTTTTGGCCCGTCCACAACTTCGAGCTTAAAAAGCTTCTGCCGATGTTTTTCTTATTTTTCTGTATTAACTTTAATTACACAATTTTGCGCGATACAAAAGACGCACTCATAGTAACAGCTCCAGGCTCCGGCGCTGAAGCTATTCCATTCTTAAAGGTGTGGGGGGTTCTCCCGTTTGCAGTCCTTTTCATGATAGCCTATGCAAAGCTGAGCAACGTCATGAGCAAGACTCGTCTTTTTTACACGACCATTACGGCCTTCATAGCGTTCTTTGCTTTATTTGCCTTGGTGCTCTATCCATGCAAAGACCTCCTTCACCCTACAGAAACAGCAGATAAGCTCCAAGCGCTACTTCCCGGCGGAATGAGCGGTCTTGTCGCTTTGTACCGTAACTGGACCT
>JAHFTP010000067.1 GCA_023265495.1 Chlamydiota bacterium | reverse complement strand
AAGACTCTATGGCGCGCGTAATCGTGATAAGAAAATTTTTCCATCTCGCATATCCGAGTGGTTCTTGCAAATTCCGAGCAAACCAAAACTCAATTTCTTCTTCGGGTGTGGTCTGAGCAAGACTGTCAATGATCCTGCAGCTGTTGAATGATCTCTCGGCTAGACATGAACGCCCCTTTGAACGAAATTTTTTGAAAAAATCACAGTGAAAAGCTGCAAAGCCTTCCAGTCAAAAGTTCTGAATGCGTCCAGCCACCCCATTTTTCATAGATAAAATACTTCAAACAACCTTGCTCAACACATTAAAGGGGGATATGTCTTCGGGGTATTTTGAACCGCCGTATACGGAACCGTACGTACAGTGATGTGAGGGGACGGGAGCCTTACGGTTCCTTCCTACTTTAAAGCCAATTTGCTTGAAATCTACTTCCTAAAAGCTCATACATTCTTAGCTTACTTAGGAGGGGGGACCTCTATGTCCACATCTGTTACTTCTACAAGGGCTTTAAGTTCGCAAGAAATGGTAACGGACTTGCTTGTCAAGGTGTCAGAGCTTCGAGGCAAGACCTTTGTGCTTACCGAGTGTAGATCCATTTTAGAAACAAATCCTCAGGCAATGACCCCTTATTTAGTTGCGCTTGAAAGAGAGAATCTGCTCTTTCAAGCGCAAATGCGATCCCTAGCAGGAAGGATAGATAAGACATCTAGTGAGGTTTTTTCTAGTTGGCAAGAGCTTGGAAGGGCCTGTGAAGAGGTGTCATCTCGTCTTTTTTTTGGCCGTTTTTGCCTTGAGCTTTTAGATCCTTATAAGGGATTTAATAGAGAAGTGGAAGAGTGTGAGAATAACTTGAAGAGATGGAGAGCTCTTAAGGAAAATCCCTTTGGTGTTGGAGATGTAATGGATAGAATTATAGGCTTTATGCAAAGGATAGGATGTGCTCTTTGCCTGGCACAATCTACCTCAATAGAGAGGAAAATCCAATTTACTGATTTCCAGGGAAGGAGCTTAGAGACAGTAAGAAGAAAGTGGATCGATCTGCATAGAAGTATTATTGAAAAGGGAATCTCATTTGGAGACGATTGTAGAGTGCCGGACCCCTTTTATCACTACCTAGAGATTGCAGAGGTGTTGGATCTCATAAAAAAAGGAGTGGAAGATCCGGCAAGCGATCTCCTCGGGGAGCTCGGGTCAAGGATTGGGAAGCTGCCCTTGCCTTTTAGATCAGCCATTGCAGAGCGAGCAGAAGGACCCTCTTCTGAGAAAGAAATCCTTGTCTACAAAAGAGCTGTTGAACAAAGTATAGAGGCTTTATCTGAATATCGTCCCAGATGCACAGACCTATGGAGTGACGGCTCTTCAGGGAGCGCTGGCCATAAATAATTAGAGAAAAGAAAAAGGGGATCTATCAAAGGGGGCCAGCTCCCTTTAAAAATTATGTTCTGACTGTCTAAAAAAAAGTTGCAACATCAGGTGTGTGTGTTTTATCCTTCCCAAGTGTGGAAAATCTTCTAACAGAAAAAAGAGCGTTGAGTCTAGTCTATTCATTTTGTTGTGCAATTGTATGGTAAGAAACATCTATTACTTATGTCCTTGTTCTGAAGCTCCTTGTGGGGGAGTGCAAAAGATCTATCAACATGTCGATGTTCTAAACCAAAATGGTTTCAATGCCTATGTATTGCATCCCAAAAAGGGATTTCGATATTCTTGGAGAGAAAATAAAACAAAACTCGCTTACTATGAACCCAATTTCTGGACTTGGCTTGGGATCCAAGGTGGACGTAATTTAGCAATACGCATCTTAAGAAGGTGGAGTAAAAAGGGAGCTTTTCGATCTCAGGTTGTCCCTTTGAGTAGGTTTACCAAAAATATTTGTGTCCTAGGGGACAACTATCAAAAAATCCGTCTGCCTAAGCTAAATCAGCAGGATGTGATTGTGTTTAATGATTATATAGTTCCTGCATTAACAACTATGATTGGGAAATTCCCGTCAGTTATTTTGAATTTCACGGCCTATACAACCTTTCACGGAATTACGATTGGAGAGTCGTTGGGAAGAGCATCTTCTTTGCCTTATGATGAGCGGAGTTTAGGGTGTATCGTCGGATCAAAAGATACTGAGGATTATCTAAGGTTTGTTTTTCCCAAGCTGACCTATTATGGTTGCCCTTTCGGTGTCGATACGGAGCAATTTGTATTTCATGGGGCAAAGGAAAGAAAAGTCGCTTTTATGCCAAGAAAATGCCCCGATCATCTCGTGCAAATCCTCAGCATCCTCAGACAGAGAAATAAATTCCCCAACTGGTCTTTTGTTGCATTGGAAAAGATGTCTCAAGAGCGATTGATCGGAGAGCTAAAGACCTCTGCTCTTTTTCTAAGCACCTCTTATCTAGAAGGGTTGGGATTGCCTCCGGCGGAAGCACTCTCTTGTGGCGCTCTTGTGGTAGGATACGATGGGGAAGGGGGGAAAGAGTTTTTCCATCCCCCTTTTGCGCACTCTATTGCTCATGGAAACATCATTGGCTTTGTCAAAAAAATAGAGGAAATGATGGCTTTTTTTGAAAGTGATCAAAAGCAATTTATCCAGATAGGGAAAATAGGATCCGACTTTATTGCGAGCAAGTATTCCATTGCACGAGAAAATAGAAGCATCGTTAAAGCCTGGAGTCAAATTGCTGCTGCAAAAACTGAGCTGGAAAAAACTAATAGATGATTCCGTGGTAAACTCAGGTTTTATCACACGGGAGCCATTGCCCATACTGAAGAGGTCGTCATGAAATTTTCTCTTTCTGAAAATGGAGTAGGAGCTGAGCAAATAATTTGGGGACTATGGCCATGACTTCGGGGGGCTCAACATAGGCAATGCGCATCTGTGTTCTGCCGGGATTTGCCTGTCCGGGACGCGTGGAATAAAAACCATCCATGGGCGCTACCAGCAGAGTTGTTTTGATGCCGTCTAGAGGCACTTGCCCTTTTCTAGCGCAGTACATGATAAAATCATTGGCATCAAAATGGGTGCCAAAGATGTTCCGTACGTCGACTACTGTGTACAAGGCCGCATCCGGCTCAGAAACAATTAATGTAGGCACTTCTTTTTTAAGGCTTGCGGTGAGGTCCTTTGCAATCTGATGATAATAGAGTCGTTGTTGTTGAAACCAGGCTTGCAGCTGCTCTTTGGATTCATGTAAAAGAGCTCCAAAAATATATTGACCGATCACATTGGCGCATAAGTTGGCCGTATTTTCTGCTACAGCTCTCTGATGAAAATCCTTATTATCCGTTACAAGGGCTCCGATGCGCAGGCCGCATGCATCCCAGATTTTTGAGGCAGATTCGATGCTTATGCGGCGGCCTGTAATACCCGGCACATCTTTTTCTGTGATCCCCCAGATGCTGCTTGCCTGAGCGTGTGTGTAAAACACTCCTCGATAGGCCTCATCACTGATGAGCCATAGATTGTGCTTTACGCAGAGTGCGCCGAGTTCTCTCAGTGTTTCTTGAGGGAAAAATTGCCCGGTGGGGTTGTCGTAGGGGATGACGAGTAAGGCCGCGGGATTTGTTTCTTGAATCACCTTTTCCATGGCGGATATCTTGGGGAGGGTGAATTTCCCATTTTCTTCTAAGTGCCTCGTCACTGCAACGGTTGAGCGGCCCGTGCGTTCAGCCATTGAAGCATAATTGGAGTAGGTAGGGTCAATGAGCAATAAGGGCCGTGTTCCGGAGCCGGCCGGGCCGCATACTCCAAGAATAGCGAGCTCCATGGCTTGGCTGCCCCCATCCGTTATTTGGCTACATAGACCTTGTATAGAAAAGCCGCTACATGCGATCAGATGCAAAAATGCTCGATTTGCTTCCTCCTCCCCAACCGTCGTTGAATATTTCACCACACCGTCGCAAAAGGGACTACCGGGCGCGTCTAGGGAGAACATCCGTTTGATCATGGCGGGATGCATAGGCAAAGAAACATTGCCGATGGCTGTGTTTACAGCAACGACCTGATCCATGCGTTTTAAGAATTCGATTTGTGTTAAACGAATTGCAGAAGGAACCCGTGTTTGGAAATGCGAGGATAGCATTGGTTTCATCATGAGCAGGGGTCCACTTTTTTCACCTTTTGCACCGCCAGGCGGACTCCACGTGTTTGTGCTCCTTTAACCGGTATTTCTTTAAGGACAAAGAGCTTCTTCTCCATCTTCTGACGGGGTCCGGAGGTGAGGTGTAGTTCAACGGCAGCCTCGGGGTTTGTAGAGATGGATTGCAGCTCTGCATTTTCTTCTAGATAACGGTAGATTTTGTCTAAGATGAACTTATCAATAATGAATCGCTTGGCCCAGGCTTGGCTTGTTTCTTTCACTTTGTAGACAACATTCATAATCGTTTTTTTATCGGCGATGTCTACCCAGGCAACTTGTTCGAAGTACTGCTTCTCGGGGATATTAATCGCCTTGTACGTGCCGTCTTTGTAGAAAATAAGCAGCTTATCAAAGTTGGTGCAGCCAAGCTGCACAGATCCGGAGACTTTCGTTCCGACAAAACCTGTTTCAGGGTCAAAGCCTACTTTGATTTCTTTGGTCTCTATTGCGCGGCGGTCGATCTCTTCGATCGCTTTAATACGGGTTTTTCTTGGGAAGTCTTCCCCATATTTAAGGATCAGTTTTTTGAGGTAATCGATCGCAAATTTTTTGACGTTTTTTAGGTGTTTTTCTACTGTGTGCAGCTCTTCTTCGAGAGTGGCGATCTCTTCCTTGTTTTTATCGATGTCAAATTGGGAGATGCGCCTGATGGGGATCTGCAGAAGCTTTTCCCTGTCGTCATAGGTTGGATCTCTCAGCAGCTTTTTTCTATAAGGCTTAAATGCCTCTTCCAGTGTTTTATGAATGCTGTCGAGTGTTTTTAACGTTTCAATTTTCTTATAGATCCGCTTCTCAATGAATATCCTCTCCAGGGTCTTATAAAAGATCTTCTCTAAAAGACGGTCTCGTTCGATTTGGAGCTCTAGCTTATGAAATTCCACAAGCTTTGTAGCATTAAAGGCGAGGATTTCATGGACGTCAGTTTCCCAAGGATGGTTGTCATTGATCAAGATGACTTGTGAATTTAAAGAGACTTCACACTCGGTAAATCCATATAGCGCTTCTAGGATGTCTTCCGCATACTGGCCGCGTGGCAGTTTGATCTCGATTTCGACATCTCTTGCTGTATAATCGTTGATTGCCTCGATTTTGATTTTCCCTTTTTTTGCGGCTTCATCAATCGAGCGGATAAGACTCTCCGTTGTTGTCCCGTAGCAAATCTCTCGGATAATGAGTGTTTTGGGGTCTTTAATCTCAATTTTAGCGCGGAGCTTGACCTTGCCTTTTCCTTTGTCGTACAGGCTTTTGTCCATGATTCCCCCGGTGGGGAAGTCGGGGAAAATTTTAAAATTCCTCCCTTCAAGGCAGGCGATCTCCGCCTCTAGAAGTTCGGTAAAGTTGTGCGGAAGAATGTGGGTGGACATTCCAACGGCAATTCCATCAGCTCCTTGCATCAAAAGAAGCGGGATTTTTGCAGGGAGCATTACAGGCTCAAAATTCCTGCCATCATACGAGGGAATTTTTTCTGTTATATCAGGATTGAACAGTGTCTCGCGCGCAAGAGGGGACAGTCGTGTTTCAATGTAACGCGCAGCGGCGGCAGGATCTCCCGTATAGATGTTCCCAAAGTTTCCTTGTCTGTCGAGCACATAGCCTTTGTTTGCAAGGGTAAGGAGAGCTTCATAGATAGGAGCGTCGCCATGAGGATGTAATTGCATCGTCTGTCCTACGATGTTTGCCACCTTGTGGAGTTTGTCATCATGCTGTCTCCATAGAATTTCGAGGATACGTCTTTGCACAGGTTTTAGGCCGTCGACTACATGGGGGATCGCACGGTCGAGAATGACGTAGGAGGCATATTTGATGAAGTGATCCTTCATCTGGTGCTTCAGATCATCCATTTTCACTCACAAGGTTTTGCATAATGAAGGTCTTTCTAGCCGGTGTATTCTTTCCCATGTAGAACTCGAGGGTGGGTTTAATGTCAGAGAGGTTTTGGATGATGACGGGCAGTAAGCGGATATCTTCTGCTATGAACTGCCCAAACTCATCGGGGGAGATTTCTCCAAGCCCTTTAAATCTTGTGATCTCTATCCCTTTTTTGAGTTCGTCTGCCGCCTGATTTTTCTCTTCTTCAGAATAACAGTAGATCGTCTTTTCTTTATTCCTTACTTTAAATAGAGGCGTTTCAAGAATATGAAGGTGGCCATTTAAAACAAGCCCCTCAAAATACGTCAAAAAGAAAGTGATGAGTAGGTTTCGTATGTGCATGCCATCGACATCCGCATCGGTGGCTAGGATCACTTTGTTATAGCGGAGATTAGAGAGGTCCTCTTCGATATTCAGCGCAGACATCAGGTTGTACATCTCTTCATTTTTGTAGAGCTGTTCCATTTTCATGCCATGCACGTTAAGCGGTTTGCCCCGAAGGGAAAATACAGCTTGTGTAAGCGGATCCCTTGTCATGACAATAGAGGCGGAAGCTGATTCTCCCTCGGTGAGGAAAATCACGGAGTCTTCTCCTTCTTTTGTCCCGTCGCCGAAGTGGAATTTGGAATCGCGTAGTTTGGGGATCTTGAAGGAAATTTTCTTCTGTTTTTCTTTTGCTTCTTTTTTAACTGCAGCGAGCTCTTTTCTGAGCTTCTCGTTAAATAAGATTCGATCGACAATTTTCTTGCCTATGTCCTCATTTCTATAAAGAAGGTTTTGGACGGCATCTTTAACTTCTTGAACGATCGAAGCGCGAATTTCATTATTGGATAATTTATTTTTTGTTTGGGATTCAAATATGGGATCCTTCACCTTGACGAGAATGGTTCCCACAATCCCTTCGCGCACGTCAATGCCCTGAAAATTTTTCTTTGTGTATTCATTGATCCCTTTAAGGATTCCTTCCCTGTAGGCGGATAAGTGAGTGCCTCCATCCTGCGTATACTGACCATTAACGAAGGAGAAGTAAGTCTCCCCATAACTGGAGGAGTGGAGGAAGGCAAATTCAAGGTTTTTTCCTCTGTAGTGGAGAGGGTCGTAGAGGCGATCCTCTTTGACCTCTTCGTTGAGCAGATCTAAAAGACCGTGTTCTGAATATATTTCGTTCCCATTAAAAAGAAGCGTGAGACCCGTATTGAGATACGCATAGTGCCATAGGCGCTTTAGGATCATCTCTTTCTGAAAGGAGAACTTTTTAAAAATTTCGGTGTCGGGGGTAAATTCTACCCACGTGCCATTTGGGTCTTTTGTCTTTCCTTTTTTCTTGTCTTGAAGAACCCCTTTGGCAAAACGGGCCTCGACAAATTCTCCATCGCGGACACTCCTTACAATGAAATGCTTAGAGAGGGCATTGACGGCCTTTGTTCCCACGCCGTTAAGTCCCACAGAAAACTGGAAGACTTCATCATTGTATTTGGCTCCTGTGTTGATCTTGCTCACACACTCAATGACTTTACCTAAGGGGATTCCACGTCCATGGTCTTGAACGGAAACCGTCGAAGTCTTTTCATTGAGCTCTATGGTGATTTTTTTGCCATGACCCATGATGAACTCGTCAACAGCATTGTCGATCACTTCCTTGAGCATTACATAGATGCCATCGTCCGGATGGGAGCCATCTCCTAAACGACCAATATACATCCCCGAGCGCAGCCTAATATGGGCCAGCGCATCTAAAGACAGAACGGTACTTTCATCGTATTTCTTAGCCATATTCCTACTCATATCACTTTTTGCTTTTTTTGGCTCGCTTGGTTTAATAATTAATTCGCAGATAGATGTCCAAGTAAGGGTTTTGTATAGATAATTTATGATAATAAATAGGACTGTGCTGGTGAATATAACACATGGGTATTTACGCAAGCCATCTCGCTACTTCTTTAGCGTAGTAGGTGATGATAAAGTCTGCACCGGCCCTGCGGATCCCTCTTAATACTTCCATAACGGCGAGCTTCTCATCGATCCATTCTTTTTCTGCTGCAGCTTTCAGCATGCAATATTCACCGCTTGTATGATAGGCTCCCAGTGGAATGTGCGGGTGCGCTTGTTTAACGCGATAAATAACATCTAGATAGGCGTGAGCCGGCTTTACCATTAGCATGTCCGCTCCTTCCTCTACATCCAGCTGCACCTCTCTTAAGGCCTCGCTTGCATTTGCTGGGTCCATTTGATGAGTGCTTCTATCTCCAAATTTGGCAGATCCTTCCGCCGCAAGGCGAAAGGGTCCATAGAGGCTAGAACAATATTTTACAGAGTAGCTAAAGACAGGAATGTGGGTGAACCCCTCTGCATCGAGGCCATGGCGTATCGCTCTGAC
>JAHFTP010000066.1 GCA_023265495.1 Chlamydiota bacterium | reverse complement strand
CACTTTGGCCCTATAGATGGTCTCATTAATAGTATTGGCAGTTTGCAAGTAAAAGAGTTTTTGTCGCTTACCCCAGAAGAAATAGAACATATCCTTTCTTGCAACTTAAAGAGCGTGATTTATAGCTGTAGGTACGTGCAGATCAAAGATAGGGGACATATTGTTAATATCGCTTCCTCTTCCTATTCTAAAGGAAGAAAAGGATATATGATGTATTCTGCAGCAAAAGCCGCACTTGTTAACTTTACACAAGGTCTCTCTGAAGAACTAACAAACCTACACATTAACGTCGTAGTGCCTCAGCGGACGCATACAACAATGAGAACAAAAAATTTTCCAAGTGAAAACCCCAACACTCTCCTATCTCCTGAGTATGTAGCAGAGCAAATTGTAGAATTACTCAAACAAACCGGCCTTACCGGCTCTATCATGGAGATTCGAAAGCAACAAACTTCTTTTGAACGGTAAAAAATTCTAGAAAGGAAGGTAGCGGGACCTATTCAACCTCACCAATTTTTACCGCTAATCTTCAATCGACTTACTCATTTCTACTGAACAAAATGCTAAAGCCAAATCTGCAAGTTGATGCAGGTTAGTGCGCACAGCTAGATCTTTAATACGAGGAGTCCACTCTTCTGCCGTGATCACATCGCTAATGACAAATAGAGTTAGCGCCTGCACTTCTTTTTCTTGGGCCACAGCATAGAGTGTTGCCGCCTCCATTTCTACAACACTGCATCCCTTCTCTTCCACTCGATACACATCCTCTACCGTCTCTTTAAAAATAGCAGCAAAACTCCAAGCCATCGCAGGAGCAAATGCGGGCAAGGATTTCTCCTTTTCAAACTCGCGCCATGCGACTATCATCTCAGAATCAGCATCAGCCACACTTCCTCCATGTAAATAGAGGTGAGCTACACCATCTTCGGCAAGGGCCTTTGGACAAAGAACTTTATCTGCAATTCTATGATGATACATAAGTCCTCCAGCGGTGCCTACGGCAATAAAACGCTTGGTCCCAAGAGCTATGAGCTCTTCCATTTTTATAGCAAGACCGGGAGCACCCACGCCCCAATCTCCTAAAATTCCAACCTCTTTTTGTCCGCCTACATATAAATGCGTAACTTCCTTACACGCTTGAAATTCCGGATGGGTTTTCAGTAGATACTCCATCGTAGATCTTTGATAACAAACTAAAACCGTCTTAGGAGCTCTAAAGTCTCCTACGTGACCATATAGCCGTTTGTGCGCAATCAATTTCTCTGCTGTTACTATAGGCTCTTTACAACTAACTTGAGTAGATGTAGTCATCAAAACACCACAAAAATAATATAAAAATAATTTCATAAACTAAAAAAAACCGTTTTTAAAACTAGATTATACAAAAAAATAATGAAAAGATCTATAAAAAAACTTAATTACACAGAAACAGATTAGCAATAAGGAGTCGGTATAGATATTTTTTAAGCAATACTATTGGTCAGACACAAAAGAAAAACGGACTAGAGAATTGAGACTTGATGGACTCGAACCATCGACCCTCTCATTAAAAGTGAGATGCTCTACCGACTGAGCTAAAGTCTCGTAACGTATGACCCCAAGGGGATTCGAACCCCTGTTCGCAGAATGAAAATCTGATGTCCTAGGCCAGGCTAGACGATGGGGCCATTTTCATTAATATAAGTGGCTGCAATCTTAACTTGCCCCACCCATTTTTTGCAAGTATTAAACCGTCATTATTTCTTTTTCTTTTGTCGCCATGAGATCATCTACTTCTTTGCAACACTGGTCTGTGAGTTCTTGGATATTTTTTTCCATTTTCTTCATCACATCTTCCGTGAGATCTCCATCTGCTTTTTGTTTGCGGACGAGTTCATTATTTTTTCTTCTAATCTCACGAATGACCACTTTTGTTTCTTCGACTTTCTTTTTTCCTTGCTTGACCATCTCTTTACGTGTGGCTTCGTCCATAGGGGGAATGTTGATACGAATCACGTGTCCATCCAGGATGGGTTGCAAGTTCAAGTTGGCTTTTTCAATGCCTTTAGAAATCGCCCCTGCTGTTTGGGGATCGAATGGTGTAACGAGCAGTTGCCTCGCTTCTGGGGCTGTCACGTTAGCCAACTCTTTTAATCTCATCTGGGAACCGTATACTTCAACAGAAACCCCATCCAAAACAGAAGGATTGGCTCTACCTGTTCGCAGGTTTTTTAAATCTTGTTTGAAATGGTCAATAGAGGCTCGCATTTTCTTTTTTGTCTCTTCAACAATACTCATCTTTACTCTCCATGAACAAGTGTTCCACCTGTGTTTTCACAGACGGCTCTTACAAAGGCATTTTTCTCAAATAGATTGAATACGAAAATAGGGATGCTATTCTCCCTGCAAAGAGCGATAGCCGTAGCATCCATAACGTTGAGCTGCTTAGCTAATACCTCAGCATAGGAAACTCGATCGTATTTCTTTGCCTTAGGATTTTTCTTTGGATCGGCATCATAGATGCCATCTACTTTGGTGGCTTTTAAGACGATTTCTGCTTGAATTTCGCTGGCGCGAAGAGCGGCTGCGGTATCTGTAGTAAAATAGGGATTGCCTGTCCCCCCTACAAAAATGACGACCGTTTTATTTTGCAGAAAACTCATCGCCCTGGCCCAGATATATTCCTCTACAACGGAACAACTAAGGCCACTCATCACGATAGAGCTTATACCAAGCACTGATAAAGACTGTTGCAATACCATCCCGTTAATGATGGTGGCTAGCATTCCCACTTGGTCTGCTGGAGTTCTTGCAAACCCGAACTCCACGGCTTGGGCGCCACGAAAGACGTTACCGCCGCCCACAACAACGCCAATTTCAATACCGAGATCGCAAACCTCCTTAATGGCTTGGGCTATTTGCTGGCAAGATTGATGTTCTATACCAAACTTCTGCTCTCCGGTGAGAGCTTCTCCAGACAGCTTTAGTAGTACCCGCCGATAAAGAGGTTTTTTACTCATCAAAAAATCCTATCCTCCAACTTTCCACCGGACGAAACTTCTGATGGATAGCTGTTTACCTAGTCTTTTGGATTCTGCATTTAGCACATCAGTAATTGTAAGGCTATTGTCCTTCACAAATTTCTGACAGATCAAACATACTTGATCATAGAAGGCTTTGAGTTTGCCTTCAACAATTTTATCAACGATGTTAGCAGGTTTTCCTTGGACCTGTCCTCTGGCTATCTCTTCCTCTCTTACTCTCACATCGTGAGGAACTTCTTCTGGACGCAAATAGTCAGGAGATTCAGCAGCCGTATGCATGGCGATTTCTCTAGCTAGAGATTCCGCACCAGCGCCCCCGGCAAGAACCACTGCAGTAACAATCTTACCGTTCATGTGAGAGTATATACCCACAGAAACATCCGCTCCTTTAGGGAGCAGCAAGAGTCTTTTCATTTGGATATTTTCTCCAAGGCTTTGCATCGTTAATGCTCTGTACTGATCAACAGTGAGAGACTTGTCTTTGCTATAGGGCTTCTTTAGCAAATCTTCTAAAGAGGAAATCAACGCATCAGCAGCCTCAGCCGCTACATCTTTGAGAAATTGCTTGAAACGCTCATTTTGCGCAACAAAGTCTGTTTCTGTATTCACCTCGATAATGGCAACAGCTTTATCAGACTCTGAAAAACCAATAAGTCCTTCGTTGACTTCTCTTCCCTCTTTTTTCACTGCACCGGCCATTCCTGCTTTTCTTAAAAAGTCAATGGCCTTTTCCATATCTGCAGAAGATTGCTCGAGTGCTTCTTTGCATTTGCCCATGCTTACTCCGGTACGATCGCGGAGCTCTTTTACCATTTCTGCTGTGATTTTCATGCTACTCTCCGCTTTCTTCGTCATCTTTTCCAGAAAATTCAGAGGAACCCTCTAACCCTTCTTCTATCATCCCTTGCGTCTCATCTCCTTTGGAAATAGGCACTTGCATTTCCCCTTTCTTTTCAATGATCGCTTGTGCAAGAGACTGTAAAATCAGCTTAATGCTCTTTAATGCGTCATCATTACATGCAATCACATGGTCTATAGGGTCTGGATCGCAATTTGTATCCACAAGGCCAAGCACAGGAATGCCTAGTTTATTAGCTTCTGCCACAGCGATGTGTTCTTTACTTGGATCTACTACCACGACAAGCCCCGGCATTTTGCGCATAGCTCTGATTCCGGAGAGGTTTTTATCTAGTTTTATTTGGTCTTTTCCCATCAGAGATATTTCCTTTTTTGTCAGGCCTTCTCCCCCGGAAGAAATTCGTTTTTCAATACGCTCTAACGACTTCACTGATTGACGAATGGTTGCTAAGTTGGTGAGCATGCCTCCGAGCCAACGCTCGCATACATAGAACTCTCCACACTCTTCTGCACATTCGCGCACAACGCTTTTTGCTTGTTTTTTTGTGCCTACGAAGAGGATGGACTTTCTCTTGCCAATGATCTCTTTTACCACCTGCATACCACTGCGGATTTGTTGCATGGTCTTAGCTAAGTCTATGATATAAATTCCGTTGCGTTCTTCAAAAATGAATCTCTTCATCTTCGGATTCCAACGGTGCTTTTGGTGCCCAAAATGCGCACCACTTTCAAGTAAATCTTTTATAGTTACTTCAGGATACTGTTGTGTTGCCAAGCCTTGTCCCTTTATGTTGACGACGGCATCCTCTTTTCTTTATATTTTAAGAGGATTTCGGTCTTGGTTAATGTTAAGGTTTATAACGAAGGAAAAAGCGCCTGATCAGAATCGAACTGACACAAGTAGCTTGGAAGGCTACGGTTCTACCATTGAACTACAGGCGCTCAACGCACAGTAAGATGTTGTACACCAGCAGAAGAATTTTTTCCAAGAATTTTCTCATTAAAATCATGAGGTTTTGCTAATTATTTCCTATTTGGTGGGAGAAAATAACGCTTTTCAGTAGAAAAATTCCTTCAAAATTTCTAAGCTAAAAGCAAACACCAGTACTGAAGACATGAGACCAGATCTTAGCATACCAGACAAAGCCAACCGCGTCTTAAACATCATCTTACTTGCCTTCCTTCTTATCCTAATTAGGGTGTGGTACTTAAGCTGCATTCAGCATGAAGAGCATGTATTAAAAGCCAAAAAACCTCAAAGAAAATCTATTATAGAGTCTGTAGAAAGAGGAACGATAAGGGACCGATTCAATATTCCGCTGGCCACCAACCAAATCCAATATAACGCTACCGTCCGTTATGCAGACATAAGACGTATTCCTAGCATCACCTGGAAGAAGGAAAGCGGCGGAAAGAGAAGTAAAGAGTTTTCAAGAAATGCCTACATAAAAAAGCTTTCCCTCATGTTAGCAGAGGAGCTGCATATGGATGCAGAAGGCATTGAAGATACCATTCATGCCAAAGCTTGCCTGTTTCCTCAAACAGCATTTTCTATCAAAGAGAATCTGTCGGAGCAAGAATACTACGCATTAAAAGCGCGACAAAAAGACTGGGCGGGGATGGAAGCGCAAAAAGTCTTCAAGCGCGTCTATCCTCAAGGGAAAACGGGATGTGACGTTCTAGGCTATCTAGGAGCTATTAGCCAAAAGGAATTTCTGTCCATAGCGGAAGAGATGCAGTCTCTTCAAACTTATCTGACGCGGCGAGATAATGAAGAACTCGTCCCCCTCCCAATGGGGTATGACAATCCTATTGAAGTAAGAAATCATCTTAAAGAGCTGCAATTAAAAGCGTATACCATCAATGACCTTGTAGGAAAAACAGGGATCGAAGCGATGTATGACGAGGAATTAAGAGGTTTTTATGGAAAGCGTCTTTATGAAATTGATCCCAAAGGAAATTGTTTAAGAGAGCTCCCCGGCAGCAAAAAGGGGATCAGCGGACAGAGGGTCTTGCTTTCCCTCTCGGCAGAGTTGCAACAATATGCAGAGGCTCTTTTGTCACATAATGAAGCTCTGCGCGATGAAAGGGATAGGAGAAGCAAGACAGGCCTTGCAAGACCATGGATTAAGGGGGGGGCTATCGTCGCCATGGACCCTAAAACGGGAGATGTGCTGGCCCTCGCCTCCTATCCACGCTTTGATCCCAATGATTTCATCCCCGCACAAGACATCCTAGAGAAGAAACAAAAGCAAATGGCTATTGAGCAGTGGACAGAAAATGAATCTCATGTAGGAGCTATCTGGGACGGAAAAAAGGTGTTATCAAGAGAGCGCTTTTCTTTTGTTACTGACCAATTTTATGAGGAAACAAAGCCTTTGCATTGGGGAACCTACTTAGACACCATACTACCTTCTGACGGAGCCATCAGAAGATCCATAGACAAAATGGAAAACATCAAAACAGTCTATTACATCCAAAAAACGATCAAAGACTTACTCTTCCTTGTAGAACACGATGACGCAGCAGCTCTCATACAAGTGCTCTACAGCCAGCATCCGCACGTTCCAATCAAAAAGAACCTATTAATAGAGACAAAGGAACTGATCAAAGCCAAACTCATAGAAAATGCACAAGCGGTTCAAGAATACAAACGGTACCTGGACGAATACCTCTCCTCTATTGCGTATAATGACGATAAGGTGCTAGTCATCGATCTTTGCAGAATCATTCTCGACGAAGACAAAATGGATAGTGAAGTAGTAAACGCTTTTGGCTCGCAGAGCATAGCTACATTTAGGGAGATGAATCAATCTATCAACATAGTCCAAGCTTTTCTCTATGAACAAATACACAAACTGCATCACGACCTCGATTTTCAAACATGGAAAAAAACCTATTTTAAAGAATTCATCAAACAAAAGAGAAAAGAAGAAAAAGAGCAAAAAAAATATGTGCAGCCTTATACCGAATATCTGGCCAAAGTAGAAAAAGCCTTGTTCAAAGAATTCTGGCATACATGCAAATGGCTTTTTCTAGACACCTATGTCCACGGCAGCATAAGAATACAAGTGCAAGATTATCCTCAGCTGGCTCCTTATCTAGAAGAGCTGATCAAGCTGAGAAATACATCCAACAACATAGAGGAGCACACCAAAAAGATTGCGCAGGCCCTTCAGCCTTTTGAGCCTGTTTTGGCGGTGAAATACGTAAAAATGATGCGTTCATTTGACGAACTTACCCGTCCTCTATACGGAAAATACCGCTACATAAGAAATACGGAAGGGGTCCAAAAAGAAAAACACCTCGCAGGGGCCTATTATCCCCTCGCTGGATTTGGTTTTGGAAGATCGCAAGCATTTAGGCAGGCAGCGCCTCAGGGGTCCGTATTCAAACTCGTTGTGGCTTATGAGGCATTAAAAGAGCGTTATGCATACTTAAAAGAGAACCATATGAGCCTCCGTTTCCTCAATCCCTTAACTCTTATAGACCAGCTCAGTCCAGAAAAGAGCGGCAGTAACAACCAAATCCTTGGATTCACTTTAGATGGTCAGCCGATTAAACGTCTTTTTAAGGGCGGCAAATTACCAAGGAGTCACCCCAACATAGGAAAAATTGACATCACCGGAGCCATAGAGCAATCTAGTAATATGTATTTTGCCTATCTTCTAGCAGAGCATATAGCTGATGCAAAAAACATAGAAAACACCACCAAGGACTTTAGCTTTGGCAGTAAGACAGGCATCGATCTCCCTGGTGAAATTGCAGGTAATGTATGTAACGATTTGTCAGAAAATAGGACAGGACTCTATTCTTTTGCGATGGGGCAACACTCTCTCGTAGTGACTCCGCTGCAGACAGCAGTGATGCTTTCTGCAATAGCAAATAACGGGAATGTATTTAAACCTAAAATTGTCGAGCTTACTGCAGGAAAAAAACACCCTCACACTGTTGAAGAGAGCTCAGAATCGCTTGCGTTCCCGTTCCAAGCAGAGCTAGCGCTTATCGGTATTGATTTCCCCCTGTTTACGGAAGCGCTCTCTATACAAGAGCCCAGCTCCATCCATATCAACAAATCAGAAATAAAAAGACGACTGCCCATGCCGCAAGAAGTCCAAGACCTCTTATTTGATGGCATGAATAGAGTAGTGATTGGCCCTAAGGGAACGGCAAGACCGAATGTGATACGAGCCTTATTTCAGTCTCCCACTACCATGCAAAACTACACCGATCTTCAGCAGCAGATGATCGGAAAAACAGGGACGGCAGAGATATTATATAAACAATGGATCGATGCGCAGTCAAAAGCAGAAATCAATAACCATATTTGGTTTGGTTGCATCAGCTTTTCTCCAGAAACAAAGGGAGCGACCTCTTTTGGAGATCCTGAAATTGTAGTGGTTGTTTACTTAAGATTTAGCGATGCAGGAGGAAAAGAAGCTGCTCCCCTTGCTGCACAGATGATCCATAAATGGAGAGAAATCATTCAGAAACAAGGGAACTCTTCCTACCTATCTACCCTCAAACAAGCTAGCTTGGAGCAAGAAGCTGCTGCTCAAAATACGCAATGGTAGA
>JAHFTP010000234.1 GCA_023265495.1 Chlamydiota bacterium | reverse complement strand
ATTCCCTCTATATCTCACCTTCTTGCAAACACTACAAAAACCTATTCCCGCTTGTTTACGTGGGGGGCTCTGTCCATGGAAATCAAGGGAGGAATTTATCCACCCCTCCTCCTCAGAAAAAAATGAACAAATACGGGCTTGGTTATCCGACACCATGGATCTACAAGTGGTCTTTATGATGGACAGACTTCATAAAACCGTCTATCAGCTGTTACAAGACACCTCACAAAAAGAGCTGCTCGTTCGCAACCTACTCTCCCTCATTTCTGAGAAAGAGGGACTATTTGCTTTGACGGATTATCTAAATTTTAAAGGAAGCGGCCTTAACCCCTTAGAACGATATAAAAGCCAAGGGTGGGGACTTCTGCAGGTATTAACTGCCATGCAACCTGCAGAAAACACGACGGCCATTGATGCATTTATTGCATCAGCCAAAACAGCACTGACAAACAGAGTGGCCAATGCCCCTTCTGAAAAGAAAGAGGGCAGATGGCTCACCGGATGGCTGCAACGCGTTGAAAGTTATAAAAATGACAACTAGAGAAAAAGGAAATTGCCTGAAACTACCCATTATGTCATAAAGTATTTCTTCCATGAGTTTCAGACCTTATTTAAGGTGGCGACGTCAACAGTTCTGACCTCTAGAAACTCTGGTAGCAGACAAGCAATTGAGTAAGTACGAAACGAATGAGAGTACATGCCGGCATACAACATTGTCGAGCGGTCTTACGACCACCACGGGCGGAGGATGTTCCGACCACTTTTTAACTTTAACAAGGGAGCAGCGCTTCCCCCCTAAAGGGATGGGATATCCGCGCTGTCGATTATTATGAGAAAGTATACAGCGTTTTTTCTCTCTTTACTAGTCTTGCATTACGCAGCCCCTATTCACGGCGATGACAACGAAATGAAGAATATCCCTGAGCAAACAGATGAACTATATCGCACGGGTTCTGGAGCTCAAGATGGTATGTTTTCTTCTGTTAGCTTATCCATGTTAGGATGGGGTCTCGGCCTTGCTGCAGGTATCGCCATCATCGCATCCGTATTGCACCAAAGCACCAGCTCAAGCAACCACGACACCTGCTCTCATGATTAAAGTCTTTGTTTTTGCGGCTTTACTGTTTTGTTCCCTGTTTGGACGAGTAGCCTACGCAGGAGAAGAGAGCCAACCGGCTGTGTCTATAGAGAAATATGATCACGGTTTTTTTATCCCCCCCAAAGAATGGGACATTGTTCCCCCAGAGCACTTATCTTCAAAAGTAGTAATCGGATTTGTAGGGAAGGCTAGCAAGTCGGGATTCCGCCCTTCCATAAACCTAGCTATTGAGCCGGTGAGAGTCACGTTAAGTGAATATATAAAAGTGTTAAAAAACCTGTATGAAGTCGATAGAGAAAATAGATGGAGAGCTTTAGGCTCAGTTAAAACGCGCTCCGGCAAAGGGCGCCTCACAGAAATAGACACCAAAACAGAGCTTGGCCCTGTGAGAATCCTGCAAATGATTTTTATTAAAGACAGCCATGCTTATATCCTTACAGCTGCCGCTCATAAAGAAAGCTTTGCTACTTTGTATAAAGAATTTCTCGCCTCCTTCCGCTCTTTAACCGTCACTGAGAATTTAGAAGTAGCTATTAGTGAATTGGAGAAAAAAAACCTTCTCCAAAAAAGAAAAGAAGAGCTCCTGCACACATGTGAAGAGGTCATTCTTAGCAAAAATATGAGCCCGACAGAGGCTTTTAATGACCCCTCCTTCCAAGAAATGCAGTGGAAACCTTTCGAACAACTCATTGTTAATGAATACGGAGATCTTGGCCCCTATTGGCAAATCCTCGTTTTACGGGATATGCAAAAAGAGATCTCTCTTTTAGAAGAAAAAAAGTCGCCATAGACAAAATCCCTTGCATGAAGTACCATTTCGTTCTCCAAAAGAGGAGTATACTGTGAAAAATAGATTTCTTACTTGCCTTACTATTGGTTCTGTCGTGTCCACTTGTTTATTTGCTCCTGCAAGAGCAGATGTTGTCCCTGAAGCTGTGCAAGCAGCAGAAGTGGTAACGCCAACACCAAAAGAAACCCCTCTCGTTGCAGACTCTATCGATGACGAAGAAGATGCTACTCCGGAAGGGAAGCCCGTTTCCAAAGAGGATGAAGATGCCAAAAAAAATGCTAGAAAGGGAAAATGGGTGAATATAGCCTTAGCTGTATCTGCTGTCGTCGTCGCCGTCGTCGCATGCATATTGGTGTCTGAAAACAACGGCAGCCACCATTAAACGCATGGGCCTCGTACAATACGCAGGAATCGGGTGGGCATTAGTTCTCATGGCCTCTTGTAGTAAGCCTAGCCATTGGAATGTGGCCCACCAGCATACAGGAACTCACCAGTTCAATTCCTCTAAAATTGTCTACAGCACCAAAGACCCTGTCAATGGGATAGACTTAGAAATCCTATCCACAAAAAACCATATGCACATGTACGCAAGCGTACACACACATCCCATCCTCCCCTCCAAAAAAGATAGAAACAAAGTCTTAGTGACGGTCCAGTCCCAAGGAAAAAAACTAGCCGATCTATCTTATAGACATGAAGGAGGGCATAGAATCCTCCTAAGTGAAACCCTCAAAGATTTTATTGTAAATGCATTGCACTCCCATGC